>JAGLCZ010000222.1 GCA_023145975.1 Candidatus Hydrogenedentota bacterium
TTGCAGTGACCACTGATATCAACAATAAACCACCTATAAATACAGCTCTCAATACGATGACTACCCGTCGTGATTTTTACGATTTGGGTAATCCTTTAGCGTCCCGTCTCCCCAGTGCTTTTGAAGTTAATCTCTTTGTAATCAGTCCTCCGGTGACTACAAGTGCACCGACGGATGTGTTTCATTTTTCTCAGACCATTCATCTCCCTTCCGGATTTCTGCGCCGTAATTTGGCAGTGGATTAGGAATCGGGATTTAGGGGGGGGAAGCTCCGGGGAAATTGAATTTGTTTACTTCTTCCAATTTACTTAGAGCCTGCGTCAAAATTTGGTTTTAAAAGTTATGCAGAAAAACATGCAACCCGTGTCATTCCGGTTTTTCCTCGACGAGGTACGAGGAGAGGAAAATACCGGAATCTATGAAGTGAAGGAAAGCGTGACTATAGTATTATGAATTCTGCTCTTTGCCGCTCAAGGATTCGTGCCAAAATCGGAATGACGGTAGAAGAAGTTATTTGTTGTGCAAATAGGATATGCTATCAATTACGGGATGCTTTGACTGGTTCCCAAAGTTCTACTTTGTACCCTTTTCATGAGAAGGCAAAAAGAGGAAGTAGAACTTCAAGAGAGAGTGCGTTCCCAAATAGGAATTTGGGAATGATCAGAAGGCGTCTTCGGGTTAAACTTGTATTGAAAAAAGGAATTTGACGCAGGCTCTACTTACTCGTCCCGACTTGTTATATCGTGTTTTAAAAGGGTAAATTCATGACCATTCGTTTGGCTGTATTGCTTTCAGGAAGCGGTACAACATTACAAAATATTATAGAGCGACGTGATGCAGGTGAACTTGATATTGAAATCTGCTGTGTTATTGGATCACGTGCCGATGCCTATGGCTTGGAACGTGCCCGCAGCTGCACGATTCCTGCTGTGGCGTTGCCTTACCGTGATTACGCGGAGCACGGGCAGTACAATGAAGCAGTGTGGCAGGAGATACGTAAGCACGACGTAGATTTGGTAGTGCTTGCAGGGTATATGTTTTTTCTTGATGTCCCCTCAGATTTTGTTAACCGGATCATGAATGTTCATCCCGCACTGATCCCCGCTTTCTGCGGCCATAAGATGTATGGGCATCATGTGCACGAAGCCGTATTGTCCTATGGTGCAAAGGTTACGGGGGCAACCGTGCATTTTGTGGATGACCAGTATGATAATGGTCCTATCATTTTGCAGGAAGCAATACCCGTGTTAGCAGACGATACCCCGGATAGATTGGCAGAGCGGGTACAGGAATTGGAACGTACTTTATATCCCCGTGCTATCCAGCTTTTTGCAGAAGGCCGTATTTCGGTAGCAGGAAGAAAAGTAACGGTTTCCTGATCACGCTCAGAATTCCTAACCTGGATGCTGCCCACGCGGCATTATAGTTCCTTCTCCACCACCTCTTCAGGTTCAAGAAAAGGAAGCTTATCCCGTCGTCCCCGGAGCCTGCGGAAATCGTTTTCTATGAGTTGTGCCAATAGGGGAGCCGGGTGCTGGCTGTATTGCAGTAAATAACGATACAGGTGTTCCGTAAGTCGGGTTAAGGGGAGTTGGTGTACTCTTTGTTCCCGTTCCCATACCCAATCGGTCAGTGCTGTAAATGCTGCAAAAGGGGTGTCAGCAGTTTCCCACAACAGCGGCAGGGTCGCAGGAAAATTCCCATTATTATAATAGAGGTTGAAATAGCGGGCAAAACGTTTGAACCCTTGAATCTCCGCATAAGAAAGTGCCGGTGTTTGTAATACTTCATAAGGGGGATAGGTGGAAAAGGAAAGTTCACTGCCTGCTGCGCCGGCGATTGCAGTTCCTTCGAGTCGTTTGAGTAGTCCCACCTGGATTTCCTGAATTTCGGCACGGACAAGCAGGTCAAAACCACGGCTTATATCTTTACGGGTATCACCGGGTAACCCTATAATCAGATCGGCATGTAATGCTGCACCCGTACGGGTGCGCAGCGCAAGAAGGGTATCCATGCTTTTTTGAATGTTTTGGTTGCGTCCTATGATTTTTTGCGTTTCCGGCGATACGCTTTGCATCCCTACCTCGAGATGAAGCCCCTTCGCAGGAAAGGCAGCCATTTTCTCCACTACAGCGTCTGAGAGCCGGTCCGGCATGATTTCAAAATGCAGTTGGAGATCGGGATGAGGATGCTGCAGAAAGAAATCAAGAAGGGTAAGTACACGGGTATCCTTTACATTGAAGGTGCGGTCGGTGAACTTGAAATGACGTACTCCCCGTTCCAGTAAAACGCCCATACTTTCCAGAAAGGGTTCCAGTGGGAAATAGCGTACGCGCTCATCCCGTGCGGAAAGACAAAAAGCGCAGCGATAGGGACATCCCCGTGAGCTTTCCACATAAATGACCCGCTGCCGGATATCCTCATCAGTGTAGGCAGCATAGGGATCGGGTAGTGCATCCAAATCAGGGGGAGCGGCTGTGATTTGTTTCTGCTTTGGGCATTGCCCCGCGAGTATCTGTTCTGCCAGAGAGGCAAAGGCAGCCTCTCCTTCCCCGTCGATTATATACGTTGCCGCTGCAGCAATTGG
>JAGLCZ010000223.1 GCA_023145975.1 Candidatus Hydrogenedentota bacterium
TTCTCCCATCGACGCAGGAGATGCGGGAATATCGGGATCCACGAACATACAGGATTCGCCTGGGAAAATATATGTATTGCTGGGTACCGCAACCAGGGGTGTGATATAAAACCCCGTTGGGATTTTGAATGCCAAATACCGATCCTATCCGATAGAAAAGATGTG
The DNA here is from genome assembly GCA_023145975.1 of Candidatus Hydrogenedentota bacterium. GTDB lineage: Bacteria > Hydrogenedentota > Hydrogenedentia > Hydrogenedentales > CAITNO01 > SLFT01. Next base: position 166 of record JAGLCZ010000223.1, read on the forward strand.
GGTAATGACAAGAGTTGCGCTTGGGAATGCACTCTCTCTTGAAGTTGTACTTCATTTTTTTCACTCGTTCCCACGTTGTGTGTGAGAATCCATAGGTGACGATTCATTTTCGGGAGGACGGGGCAGCATTGAAGCGTCGGGCAGATTCGAGTATTATATCCCTTGTTTCCAACAGGAAAAGGAACTATCGTGATATGACAGATTCTATGACCATTCATGAAATTATTACACAATTGTGTGACGGCACACATTTGACCCGTGATCAGGCGGCACGGGCAATGCATTTGCTCATGTCCGGGGAACTTAGTTCTGCTCAGACCGCAGCATTACTTATCGCTTTGCGTATGAAAGGCGAAACGGCAGAAGAAATTTCCGGGTTCGCAGGGGTTATGCGTGACTTTTCAACGAAAGTTTCTGTGACGCGGACACCACTGGTGGATACGTGCGGTACCGGGGGGGACGGGAGCGGTACGTTCAATATTTCCACCACTGCTGCGTTCGTGGCAGCAGGTGCAGGCGCAGCAGTAGCCAAACATGGGAACCGTGCGGCATCGAGCAAGTGCGGCAGCGCAGATGTGCTGGAGGCGTTGGGCGTGGCTATTGATCTTGATGCGGAACAGATGGGTCGGTGTGTAGATGAAATTGGGATTGGATTTTTATTTGCGCGTACACTGCACCGTGCCATGAAACATGTGGCGCCTGTGCGGATGGAATTGCGTGTGCGTACTGTATTTAATATACTGGGTCCCCTGACCAATCCCGCCGGTGCAGATCGGCAGGTGTTGGGCGTGTTCAGCAGAAAGATTGCCCCCGTCATGGCAGAAGCGCTTTTGTCACTGGGATCGAAACATGCCTTTGTTGTGACAGGGATGGATGGTCTTGACGAATTAACATTGGCGGGACCTTCCCTGGTTTGTGAAGCCAGGAATGGGGATGTACAGCAATATGAACTGCATCCGGAAACATTGGGATTTTCCTTGTCGCCAACGGATGCGCTTGCCGGTGGTGATGCTGACCGGAATGCGGCTTTGCTGCGTGCAGTACTTGAGGGTGAGACGGGCCCCCGCCGTGATGTGGTATTGCTCAATGCGGCACCCGCGCTTGTCGCTTACGGTTTGGTTGCTGATATGAAAGAAGGAATAGAATGTGCTGCTGCCGCTATTGATTCCGGCGCAGCAGTTAAGAAGCTCGAGTCGCTTATTGCTTTCACACAAGGGGTTGCAGAATAGGATTGTAAATAGGTGGTGCAGGCTGTCGTAAAAGACACGGGGTATTATTTACGGCTTCTTTCCTGTGATTTTACGGTGTTACTCATTTACATAAAAGATTATTTATCTTTCGTTCGTTGGCGCTGGCCTCATGAAAGGTGGTATATTCCGAATAGTGTGTGGTGCAATGAATTGTTTTTTTCTGTGTGAGATCGAAAAACCAGCCATGTTGTTTTAACGGTACGGGTGCCTACTATGATTCTTGATGAGATAGTCCAGCATAAGCGTGAGGAAATAAAAGAGCGAAAATCGCAAACGTCGATACGCGTTTTGGAAGATCGGCTGCAGCGGCCTATGCGCATTAAAGATTTCAAGGCGGCGTTGCGGCAGGAGGGCATTAGTATTATTGCCGAGATCAAGCGGCGTTCTCCTTCCCGGGGCGATATTTTACCGGATGTGGATGCCGTGAAACTTGCAGCTTTGTATGAACAGGTCGGCGCACGCGCTATTTCGATACTGGTGGATCAAAAGTATTTTGGGGGTTCCCTGGAAGATTTGACCAAGGTAACGAATCACACAAAACTGCCGTGTTTATGTAAAGAATTTATTATAGATACCTATCAGATTTACGAAGCGCGTACCGCCGGTGCAGATGCTGTTTTGTTGATTGTTCGCATTCTCACTGATGATGAGTTGCGTTCTTTTCTTCGAGAGGCGACGGCATTGGGGATGGCGGTTTTAGTTGAAACGCATAATGAAACGGAAATAAAGCGTGCCCTGGATGTGGGCGCGTCTATCATTGGTATCAATAACCGCGACCTGGATACTCTTAATGTGGATGTGCAGACCACGTTGGATCTGAAGAAGTTAGTACCCGGCGGTCACACCCTGGTAAGCGAAAGCGGCATAAAGACACGCCGTGAAGTGAAGATGCTTGCAGGCGGTGGTGTTGACGGGCTGCTCATTGGCGAATCGTTATTAACCAGTAATAATATCCAGGCGCAACTGGCGTCTCTGCTTCATGATGACGAAGATTAAAATATGCGGCATAACCTGTGTGGAGGATGCGCTGGCGGCTTGTGAAGCCGGCGCGGACGCACTGGGGTTTGTGCTGGTGCCTGAAGCGAAAAAGCGCAATCGTTATATTAAGGCCGCCGAGGCGATGAAAATTATCGCGCAGCTGCCGTCCTTTGTGCTTTCTGTAGCGGTTGTAGTCAATGAACCGCTGGAAGTATTACGTGACTATGCTCGTATTTTTGACCGGATACAATTGCATGGCGATGAATCTCCGGAGCTATGTCGTGCCCTTGGTTCTTGTGCTTATAAGGCTTTTCAGGTAAAGACGGGACTGGAACTTTCAGGTATTGAATGCTATCCCGGCAGTACCTGTCTGCTGGATGCCTGGACCCCGGACAGTCGTGGCGGCAGCGGTCATACGTGTGATTGGGATTTTGCGGCACAGGTTGCCGCCGAAAAAAATGTGATATTGGCAGGCGGACTGACCCCGGAAAATGTAGAAGAGGCAGTGCGTCGAGTGCGCCCCTACGGGGTAGATGCTTCGAGCAGCTTGGAATCCGAGCCTGGAAAGAAAGATTATGAACAACTTCAACGTTTCATCAACAACACGCGAAAAGCATTGCTGGCCTGACGATAAAGGCTATTATGGACGCTTTGGCGGCAAGTACGTACCCGAAACCCTGATGTATGCTTTGGAAGAACTTGAAGCGGCCCATGGAAAGGCGGTAAATGATGCCGCTTTCCAGGAGGAGCTGGCAGCTTATCAGCGTCATTATGTGGGACGACCCACGCCGCTTTATTTTGCACAGCGTCTTACACAGCATTTGGGGGGCGCAAAGGTATACTTTAAGCGGGAAGACCTTGCTCATACAGGTGCCCATAAAATCAACAATGCCCTTGGACAATG
>JAGLCZ010000224.1 GCA_023145975.1 Candidatus Hydrogenedentota bacterium
CAGAAAAACACCGCCGTTCGTGATACGCATCGTCCTCCCCCTCCCCCCCTCCCGAAGTCATCGGGAGGAGTATCATCTGTTACAAACGATACGTTTGTAAATCGATCAGAACAAAAGCAGAATACAGGTTGCCTGTTTGCTCCTTTTTATTGGTATTATATTGTATTAAAGAAATATGTGGTCTTCAAGGGGCGTGCCAGGCGCAAAGAATATTGGTATTTCTGGCTTGTTAATATCATTCTTTTTTTGTTTTCTGGATTAATATCGGGAGAGGATGGTGGCCTGATGGCTTGTTACTTCATAGCTGTATTTCTTCCTTCCGTTGCCGTTTCTTTTCGCAGACTGCATGATATTGGGCGAAGTGGATGGTGGTTTTTTATTTTATTTATTCCGTGGGTTGGTGTTGTTTTCTACTTTATCTTTATGGTTCTCAATAGTCAACAGAAAACAAATGTTTATGGAGAAAACCCAAAAGCATTAATCGCATATAAGAATGCGGATTAGTTTAATTTGTATGTAGGCGGCATGTGCATTAAAGTGTATAAACGGTTCTTATCATCATAGAGAAAATTGATCTCCATATTTTTTGCTTGTGTAAAGAATCTTTTGTGAATTTCTTTTGCTAATCTCAAACCATATTTTTTTCGCTTCCTGTTGAGAGGATTCTTATACTCTGTAAGCCAATTCAGGAAATTAACATCGAAACGGTTAACAATAGCAACAACTGTACTATTGCTATCAGAAAAAAAGTACGTCGAAAATTATAGGCACGAGTTTTGTGCCGCAATAATTCTTGACACAAAAACGCACCCGGTGTACCGCCCAGTGCAGCCAGCAATAGCAACGTTGTCTCCGGGATACGAACCTTGCCGCGTTGTGCAGAAAACTTATCCCATCCATACATCAAAAATGTCGCCGTATTCAGTCCGGTAAAGAGTGCGCGTAATACGGATATTCCGCCAAGATACATTGGAAGTGCCAGTATTACGGATCCTGAAAGCACAACACCGATGCTTATTAAAAATAAACGGTTAAATTTCATGAATCACCTTTCTGACGGATGACGATTCCCCGAAATAGGAATCACCCGCGCCCGCAAAAATCTTATTATGTTTCCTGTATTTGGGATGGGCATATCCTATTGAGGAGCAGCATAAAGAGCGATACCCAGTACAAGGGTTTTGAGTGAGTATAGGCTTTGCTGCATTTGCTAATTCATATACTGCTGCCCCTGCTTCTTTCCTGTCCCAAGCAAATTTACCCAGTGTGTGTATTGAGGCAAGGGTGGAATTCCCTGCACCAGGTATGTTTTGCCATTCATCAGCCGCCCATATCCTGCAAAATATACTATATCCAGATCATCTTCACCGGGTGCAGCAAGCCAGCTTCCCAAGAAAGAATGAATGTTGGCGGAAGTGGGGCGTCGATTGGCTTCCTGGCGGTCATCAAGAAGCAGCACCCAGTCTTTGGAGAATTTCAGCAAACCGGAAATCAAGGATTTCTGTAATACCTGACAATCCTCTCCTGCATATTTCACTGCCCTAAACTTTCATGGTATTGGTCAATACCAATCAACAAGACCCATGCGTTCATGCTTATTCCTCCTCAAGGCTCAGGGCAAACACCATGATACGGGCATTATAAAGAAAGGCAACCGTGACTGCAGCGATGAAAAGTAGTGCAGAAATCCATCCGCCAAGTATGGAACCAATAAGCAGCCATGCCAGTAATGCATCAGCACTGCCGTAAATGGCGAGTATAAAAGCGTTAGTGCCATTGGAATTTTTTCGTACCATGGTACGAAGGAAAGTGATTGTGAATATCGGTAATAGCAGAACAAGCAGCACCCAGGCGAAAAGACGTTGCAGTGCAGATGTACGGCGGGCATTTTGGGGCAATGTACTTACAGCAACTTCCAGTATCGAATCAGGTATGTCTGAGTCAAAGCGTTCGTTGAAAATTACAGCACCAGTTTCCACATCGGTCAGGTAAATATCAACATCAAGCAGTGTATTATCCGGTGTGGTTTCCCATGAATGGATAGTTCCATGTATTACCGCTGCGACGCGAAGCCATTCTCCCTGTTTCTGTGCCGCCTCAGGGTCAGGATAAATTGGATGGCGCAGGTTTAGCAGGTTATAAGTTTTTTCAGAGACAGTGCGATCAAGCAGATCAAAGATACCCTGTTTTTCGATAGTATCTCTGAGTGTATCTGTAAATCTGTCTGTGGGGTCATTTTCAAAATGGAGTAATGCAACCCGCCGGATATCGCCACGGGCGCTACGTAATCCCTCCACAATTCCAGGGATTTCCTGGTGAAGCAGTTCCATTCTGGGGGCACCGGCATCGGGCTTTGTTGGTCCGAGATTTTCCCAGCCGAGCCATGCGATACAAGCGATAAGGGTGATACCGCCCATCCGTGACAAGAGAATATACAGAATCTTCAACATGTTGCTTTTCCTTTTTCATTTCGGCACCTCTTTAAATAGGCACAACAATTACTAAGATTACATTACTATAATTTCCCGTCCAGCACTAAAAATACAGCGTATTATTCATACAACCTGTAGGTGTATTTTTCAGTCGTCATCGTTTTCGTCTGCTTTGTCCGAACTACTTTTTGCATCACGCCAAGACTCATATTCTTTCAATGATGCTTGTGTGACAGACGGCTTTACTTTTTCCTTGGCGGCAATAAAATCATCCATGCTGATGCTTTCTTCATTACCGTGGGATAATTGTCTAGCAAGGGCGAAGCGCTTGGCGCGGTCGCACAATTCCGCTATGTCAGCGCCACTATACGCTTCACTCCTGGCGGCAATCTCATTAAATGAAAGGTCTTTTGTCATGGGCACATCGCGCATATTATAGGCGATAATGGCTTCCCGGGCGATAGCATCCGGTGGACCGACATAAATATGGGTGCCAAGTCGTCCCGGACGGATAACTGCTTCATCAAGGCTCCAGGGTTTATTTGTGGCGGCAAGAACGAGCAGGCAATTGGTATTCTTGACTAGTCCGTCGGTGAGCGACAGGAATTGTGTCACCACCCCGACTTTTTTGTTGCCGCGTTTGCCTAAGAGATGATCTACTTCATCAAGGAACAGAACAGATTTGGGATGCTTCCGTGCTTCATCAAACAACCTCTGCAGATTCTTTTCTGTTTCGCCAACGTATTTGTTTTTAATTTGTGAGGCGTTCACGTTAAAAAAAGCGGCGTCCAGTTCCCCTGCTATGGCTTTTGCCACAAAAGTTTTTCCATTACCCGGAGGACCATACATGAGAATACCACCGCCGATATTGACCTTAAAACGTTCATAGATTTCAGGATGTAAAAACGGTTCAATGACTTTTTCGCGCAGTTCTTGCTTTACATCATCCAGTCCTGCCACATCATCCAGTTTTTCAGAGGGCTTATTTTTTAGTTCCCACTGGGATTTCTCCCCTCCCTCTGCTGAGTCACTGGATTCTGTGATCGATTTCTGTGTCGTTTCAGGCTGTTGTTTTGCAGCTTTTGCTTTTAATTTTAATGCAATGGCAAGCAACTCGTTGGCATCTTCAATATAACTTTGTGCCACCTTACCGTCGCTTTGCTCCGCGAGGGAGAATCCAAATTCAGCGGCCTTGGTGGTGTGAAAGAAAGATTTGGCATAATCCTTATTACCCAGGGCTTTTTCGGCAGCAGCTTCGTGCTCACGCTTTTTGTCTGCAATAAAACTCATTTCTCATCCTCCAGCATCTCCTTCAATCGCTTTCGACCTTCACCTATCTGTTGCTTGATGCTTGGACTAACGCTTCCGTCCTCTAGATCCTTTTCACGTGACGGTCTGGCGGCGCTGACATCAGCAGCCACTTCATCCTCAAGCTGTTTTCCCATATCCTCAATACTGGGAATAACTTCAGACATCTCGGTTTCAGTGCCTTCCATTTCTTTTCCGTACACTTTTTCCCAGATTTTATCGCTGTCCAATTGTTCGCCAAGTTTATCTTCAACATCATCTAATACCTCAGCGATATTATCTGGATCAATCTCTACAACAGTATTAATGGCCTTTAAAGCATTGCTGAAATCCTGGTCACTCTTGGCCAGTTCCAGTTTTGCCAATAGTTGCTCAAACACCCAACGCTTCATTTCCAACTTACCCATGAGCAGTTCACTGGCCCGGACACTTTGAAGGCAACGCTGTGCTGCAGACTTTTGACCGTCTTTCAGGTATTTTCTTGCTTCTGTCCAGGATTTATCCCGTTCGGTGGTCATTTTCTTAATACGATCTCTGACCACGTCTACTGCATTTTCGGCATTACGAAACGCCCTACGCCGTTTTCTGCTTGTCGCGCGTTCCTGTTCCTTCTTAGACTTAAAAAGATCTCCTATTGGCATGTGTCTTTCCTCTCTGGTTTTCGAATTGTAATCATTTTACCTGAGCAAACACTTCCTGATCACTACTTTATCAAGAGTATTATTGCACCTATTCTACATGAAAAGGCTTTATACTTATTCTAATTCAAGCTCCTTCAGGCGTTTTTTCATTTCTTCTGAAAGATCCGCTTCGGTTCCCTTTTCTTCTGTTATTTCCTCCATACGTTCTTTCGCATCAACTGTTGCGGTCTGCGGTGTCGAATAAGATTCAAGTTCAAGTGCTTTGGCGGCACGATCCATTGTTTTAAGAGAACCAAAGAGGTCCTGTATCTCAACTGCAATATCGTCAAATTCGTCTTCTGAAACTCCTGCGTTTAGTGCCGCCTTGGCTTCTGCAACTTTTGCCAATGCTACGTTGATTCTCTCAAGATTGCTCGCAATAACATTTTCCCGACCTCGCGTGCGATCCAATCCCCGAAAAATCCGTTCAATTTCGGCAGTAACGATGCGTGTGTTCGTACCACGGGAATTGTCAAGTTCTTTTTTAAGTTTTCGTATGCGATTTTCTTCTTTTTTTATATCTTCCTTCAGTTCACGAATACTATCTTCGTTATCTCTTTCAGTTCCGCGAAAACGGTCTTCCATCGCATTCAGCGTTTTGATACGTTGCTGTGTATCGTTACCGATGAAAAGTTTTAGTAAGAACTCACGAATTGATTCCCAAATATTGGCCATTATCTACTCCTTATCGTTGTCAGCGCGTTGGTTGAAAGCTTTTTGTATGCAACTCGATATGTAAATCAACACTACAAATCCAATAAAACCTGAAAGTCCAGAAAGATTTAGTATGCCGCGGAGCGACCAGGCGCTTACGCCAAAAGCTGCGCCCAAAAATCGAAGTCCGTGGGAATGTATCAGACTACGCCGGAGTGAATTGGCTGTAATAGACTTGCTTTCATTTGGGCGTGGCTTCCGTATGGCCAAGTGACCGTCATTAGTTCTGTAAAGCCGGTATTCATCACCTTCCTGTTCCTGAAGCACCAGAAAGGTTTTTTTTATGGTCGGCTTGCGGTATCCTGTATTTTGTTTAATACGTTCTAGGGTTATGTTCCCACCTTCAGGCACAAGCAGATCTACGCATTCCTTAATGCGTGCTATACGTTCCTGTGACGTTTCAGGTTTAAGTATGGCAATAAATTTGCAAATACTATGGCGATCCCCAAAACGTTTCGGGGTACTGGTTTTCCATCCATATACATTGTCCGGTTCTGAAATCATCAACCAGTGGTTGCCTGAAGTGGTTGTGAAAGCATCTGAATCCGGACATTCTTCACACCCTACTGTGAGATATACGTATTGCGGTTGCTTAACACCTGAAGTCCGGCACCAATCTTTGTAAATGCGCTGCAGGTTCTCATAGTATTCCTGATCGAATTGTAATGCACCTGGTGCGGTTTGTTTGGCCATTTTCAGCGGTGTTATAAAAGCTGCTACGACATGAATAACATTTTTGCCTCGTATCAGGCTATATACCTGCACATCATTAAGACCTGCAGTAAATTCACACCAATAATCAGGCCATTTTAGACCCTCAGGGGTTCCGGAATATTTTCGTATGACCTTGCAGAATGTATCCGTTAAGTTTGCCGCCGGTTCCACTTTTTTTATTGTCGGTTCCCAGGCAAAGGGGAGAAAACTAAATCGCCATGGCATTTTAATAAGTGGAAAAGGGGTTCCGACTGTATCAAAGATATTCTGGTGAATTGCGGAAACAAAACGTTCGCGAAGCGCACGTATGGAGGCAAATTTATTTCTAGCTTCCAATGAGAGTTCGTTCAGCGGCAGGAACCACGCCTGCTGCCGCGAATCGCCTGTCCAGGTGTAATCGCATTGTTGAAATTTGGTCTCATTTGCAGGGGTAGCCTCAAGGAATATCGCTTTGTCGATGCAGTCTCCCAATACTTTTGTACCCGATTTGAGAAGGCGTCCTCTCCCCGCTATTCCATTCAGTGCTTCCCGTTCGTCCCGTTCTAGTGTACGCGAACATTGGGCGAGTGTTATAGTTGAAGACGAATTTGTTGCCGTCATGGTGGGATGAGGACCTGTAAAGGCCTCCATGGCAAAGCCTTCCACGTAAGCATAGGGCATCATCGCATGACCAGCGGCTTCCGGGCTGTCCGGAGCCCAGTCGGATCCCCAACTGTTGCGGATGATGAAATAACCGCCACCTGGGACATCGGAATCATCTACATAACCTACAACACACCAGGCATGACCCCCTGCCGGAGCTTCACCGGGGAGCGGCAATGTTATCTTACCGGTTCTGTGCGTTTCTGCAGACATGTACCAACTGTTAAATACCAGCGTGCCGAAAGTAACAGGCATGCCGTTGTTTCCATTATCTCCTGCAAGTATACTTTTGTAATGTGGCACCAGGTCGGGTTCGACGGTTCTTGCGGATTTCAGGCGAAATGTACGGGAAATATGTAATGCTTGGGGTGTTGGCGGACCCTGGCCTTCGTTAGTGGTTTGATTGGGATTGTAGGACCAGTCAGATTCCGGACATACCCCGTATTCTGCAAGAGCAGACATGGCTGTGTGAACAAAAGTACCGGGGTCGGGCTGACCATCGAGTTCCTTGCAGGCCCAGTATAGAAACTGTTCTGAAAGATCGTCCTGACCGCCCAGCAGGAATTCACGAAGCGCTACAGTAGCAAAGGCAACGCAAGTACCCCGTTCCCCCTGGTTTCGTACAGGCTGCATCTTATCCATCAAACGTACAGTGTCCGGGGATTTATTCTTAAAGGCACCAAGCGGAATTGCACGAGTTGGACGCAGTCGCCCCATTTTGTGGAAATCATCCAGCTGCTCTTCACCTACAAGACAGCCGAGTTTTCCGCCTTGGCGTGTTGCGCGGGCCGCACTTAAGCGACTGGGTGACAACGTCTGTAATTTGGTGGTCGAGGAAACCAATAGTTCCAATCCACTTTTTTCCAAGGCAATATCACTGGCTTTTACGGCACTTTCAGCTGCAACTGCTTCCTCGATGCTTTCTATCCATAGAGACTTCAAAAACTGTCGCTGTTTTTCATCGATGCCGGCTTGTGCCAACGGTGTTAAGCCAGTTAATTTCATAAGCCTTCCCCTTATGTTACGCTAAGAGTTTGTCTCAGGTTGTTTTTTTTCCTCTTCCAATAAAACACCCAAAGGTCCTCCCGAAGTGGCAGTAGATAATATATTGTAACGCACTTCACCAAGTAACTCATGTGCTTCAGATAACAGGGATTCCATTGCGGCAGCATCAATTTCAAGCATTTCGCATAACCCGGAACGCCCGGCGTCCAAGGCAACAGCCCCGACAAAACTGTCTACTGTGTTTATCCATCGCGACAGCAACACCTGATATTGTTCATCAGAAAGACCCTTTAAATTTTGGATAGCAATATCTTTATTACAGCAATTTTCCTCTGAACTGTTTTTCATAACTACGCCTCCACATAAATATACGTATCTTATAATAAGGATCCGAATCTGAAAACCAACTATATTAGAGCAAAAACAGTCGCTGAATTGCAAGTGTTCCAATCAAGTTCATCAGTAGTGCAAAACTAACTTCTGTAAATTACTTTTGGTAATTTCAATCTATATTTGCAGATCACTTCATTGTGCTTTTTTATTTCCTTCGGAGGCGGGAATTTCCGGTTTGTGACCCAGTTGAACTTGGTCACGCACTCTCTCTTGCTGCTGCACTTCTTCCTTCGTCATGGTATTTTGCGTT
>JAGLCZ010000225.1 GCA_023145975.1 Candidatus Hydrogenedentota bacterium
TGGCTGTTAAATCACGGGATGAAGGAAAAATGGTCGAAATTGATCCGGCGCTATACGCCTTCGATTTCCCGGTACCCAGCTTTTACGAATATGATCCCTGGGACAAAGAGGATCAGGAAAATGCTCAAAAAATAACGCCTGCACCTGTGGAAGAAAGTGCTGCGGAAGAAGCGGCAACCGAAGAGAAGCCGGCTACATGATAGGAAGCAGGGACGCTTTTGAACAGAAAGCGTCCTTGTTCGTTACTATAAATAGAGACAACATATTGTGTACGCTTGATGCGGCGCATAAACAGGGAGAATAATCAGCTGTGAACAAGATTAAAGTGCTTATTGCCTTTGTCCTGGGTGGTGTTATGGGACTTGCCGTCGGCGGCTTTGTTGGTCATGCTATTGCTAATAACGATGACAGAATTAATACGGCACCTGGTGTCGCTGTTGTTGAGGTGCAGGAAGTCAAGCGACCGCCCAAGTCTGATACGGACACCACTATTCCAGTAGAGGCTTCCCCTGCCGAAACTCCGGCGAAGATTGATGATGCAGCGGTTCCCGACGAAACACAGGGCGGTACAGAAGAATATGCAATCACCCCGAATAATGACTCTGAGCTTATGTGGGTGGGATACAAAACCGTATTGGGACAAAAGATTTCGATGGAAGGCGGCTTCGCCAATTTCACGGGAGCCCTGACGGTAGTCAACAACAGTGCGGATGAAAGTTATGTTGATATAACGGTAGACATCTCTTCCTTGTTTTCAGTCAATAGTATTCTTACGGGCGTGTTGAAAGGCGATGAGTTTTTTGATGTAAAAAAATATCCCGAAGCAAAATTCGTCAGCACAAAAGTAGAACCGTCAGCGGACGGCTACACCATTACCGGTAATTTCACCATGCACGGTATTACCCAGGGCATCCAGTTCCCCGCGACAATTGAACGCCGCGGCGACGATGTTTATGTGGAAGCCGAATTCAAAATCAATCGCAAACAATGGGATGTAGGCTATGACTCCTTCAAGGATGCGCTGGTGCTGGAAGAAGTAGTGGTTTCCCTTAAAGTTCTCGCAGAAGCCGTATAAGAATCAATCCGTGGAAATTGTTTCGCGGTGTTTGAAAAAAGGCTGA
>JAGLCZ010000226.1 GCA_023145975.1 Candidatus Hydrogenedentota bacterium
TTACCTAAATTAAGAGAAAGGTCGGGACATGAAAAAGGTCAATCGGCGTATACCGCCAAAACCTTTCAGGAATATCCGGATGCGGTGACGTACACAAATCCTTTGTACAGGGAAGGTTGGACACTCTGATAAACGCATGAATACGATTGCACTACAGATAGAGAATATTTCAAAAAGTTTTCCCGGAATGCTTGCTGTGGACAACGTTTCCCTGGAAGTACGCGCAGGGGAAGTCCATGCGTTGATGGGAGAGAATGGTGCAGGAAAATCCACCTTGATGAAAACGCTTTCAGGATCTTTCGATGATTACACTGGCGTTATTCGGATAGGAGGCAAGGCAGTAGAACTTCATTCCCCTGCAATGGCAATTGCCAACGGCATCGGCATGGTATACCAGGAACTGAGCCTGGCGCGACCGGTCAGCATTGCGGAAAATCTTTTTGCAGGTCAGCTGCCCGTCAACAAATTCGGATTGATTGACCGCAAAGCCATGCTGAAAAATGCGCGCCGCGCTCTGGCTTATGTGTCACTGGACATTGATCCGCTGAAAACCATTGAAGAAATCAGCCAGCATGAGGCGCAATTGGTGGAGATTGCGAAAGTACTGGCGAAAAAGCCATGCATTCTTATTCTCGACGAACCGACCTCATCATTATCGCGCGAAGAGGTGCGCCGGTTGTTTGAAATTGTCCGGGACCTCAGGAATCGTGGTCTGGCAATTGTGTATATCTCCCACCATCTTCCCGAAGTATTTGAAATTGCAGACCGTGTGACAGTGCTTCGCGATGGCCGCAGGGTGGGAACACACAACATCCATGAGATTACACCCGGGTCGCTGGTGAAGATGATGGTGGGACAAAGCATCAACGAATTTTATGAGCATCGCGAAGCAAATCTGGGGAAGGTTGCACTGTCGGTCAATCATCTGACAAGGCATGGCTTTTTTCATGATGTATCATTCCAACTGCGTGAAGGCGAAATACTGGGCGTCGTGGGGCTTTGCGGGGCGGGTCGTTCAGAGATGGCACGTTCCCTGTGTGGACTCGATCCCATCCATGACGGTGAGGTCAGTCTTTTTGATGAGGAACTTTCCCCGGATAATTACCCTGATGCAGTGAGTAAAGGGCTGGTATACCTCAGTGAAGATCGCAAAGTGGACGGTCTCTTCCTGCGGCTTCCTGTCAGTCGTAACCTGGTCGCCGCAGTTCTGCCCGACCATTCACGGGCTGGCATATATTCTTCCCGCAATGACGCTTCCCTCACACAACGTTATCTTGATGAATTGGGAATTGTTGCTGCATCATCAGAAACGGATGTAGGAACTCTGTCAGGCGGCAATCAGCAAAAAGTGCTGCTGGGCAAGTGCTTGGCGACACAACCACGGGTACTGATTCTGGACGAACCCAGCAGAGGCGTGGATGTAAAGGCGAAGCAGCGCATCCATGAAACGGTGATAGCCCTTGCAGACCGGGGCGCTGCAATCCTCCTGATCAGTTCGGACCTTCCCGAGTTGGTGGGTTTATCCGACCGGACTGTGATTATGCGAAATGGTCGTCTGACAGGCGAAATGGCTAAGGAGGAACTTTCAGAAGAATCGGCGTTGTTGGCAGCCAATGGCCAGGGGACGATTCATAATGGATAACAAAAGCCGTTTCTTTTCTCTCATCCAATCTTTGGGCATTTATGCGGTGGCGGTCGTGCTGCTGCTGGCGGGTATGCTGGTGTCTTCCGATTTCCTGACGGCGGACAACCTGCTCAGCATTCTTGGTGCAGTGGCGTTGCTGGGCATCGTATCGTCAGGGATGGCCTTTGTAACCTACTCAGGGAATATGGCAGACCTTTCCGTTCCCGTCATCATGGCTTTTTCCGGCATCATCACTGTTGCTGCGCTGCCGCTGGGATTGCCAATAGCACTGCTGTTGGGCGTACTCGCCGGGCTGATGATAGGCGCCATGAATGGATTTGTTGTGGGTGTGCTGAACGCCAACCCTATTTTATGGACCCTCGCCGTCGCGTTCTTTATGGAAGGTTTCATGCGCTTTACCTGGAGCAACAACCAGATTTACCCCGATACAACACCTGGCACCGCAGGCGCCAGCTTCATCATGATATTCAGACTTCGACTCGGACCGGTTCCCCTTGTAGTTGTGGTGATGCTGGTATTTTTCATACTCGCGCACCTGGTTATTACACGCACGAAGTTCGGGCGGCAAAGCCAGTTGGTCGGTTCGTCCCGGAGCGCAGCACGCACCTCGGGCATCCCGGTTTCCCGTGTGGTTCTTCTCAATTTTTTGGTGACCGCTTTCACCGCATCCGTAGCGGGGATATTTCTCACGTCCATGAACAAACTGGGCGTATTTTATCTGGGCCAGGGATATGACTTTCGGGCAGTAACAGCGGTAGTTATCGGCGGCGTCATGCTCAGCGGTGGCCGCGGAAACATGGCGGGCGTTTTAGGCGGCGTACTCGTTATGGGGCTGCTGACCAACATGATGACTTTTATTGGGATCACATCCTTTCGCCAGAACATCGTGACCGGCATCGTTTTTATTGTGGTAGTTGGCATGCAGCAATACCAGCTCCGTGCCCGGGGAAAAGACTATGCGTAACAAAAAAATACTTTGCATTAGCCGGATGCGTCTTCTAAACGAGCACCGGGCATTGGTCATGCTGCTGTTCCTTTTTGGCTGGTTCAGCGTGTTCGCACCTAACTTTTTCTCGGTTCATAATGTAACTATCATCCTGAAGGGGGCAAGCTTGAATGGCATTACTGCCATTGGCTTTACGCTGATTCTCATCCTTGGTCAGCTGGATTTGTCTATTGGCGCAGTGGTGCTGCTTTCCGGCATGTTGGCAGTAGGACTCCAGCCGCAGCTCGGTTGGGCGGGTTCCATTGCTGTGGCATTGGCAGCGGGCGCGGCTATCGGTCTGGTCAACGGTTATCTGGTGGTGAAGGCGCGGATCAATGCGTTCATTGTAACCCTGGGCGCCATGATTATTGTGATGGGGCTGATGCATTTGTACAGCGATGGCGGTTCCAAGTCCATTGATAATTTCCATTTTGCCGATTGGCTGGAAACGCCGGTGTTCCCGCTGCTCACGCCCATGTTCATCATAACCCTTCTTCTTGTGCTTGCGGCATCGCTATTTCTGAATCGTACACGACAGGGCCGTGCCTTTTACATGGTAGGGGGTAACCCCGAGGCGGCGTGGCAGGCCGGATTGAACCGGGATCGCTACCTGATGGCGGGTTTTGTTTTGTGCAGTGTCATGGCTGCTGCGGGCGGTGCGTTGTTTGCGGCGAGCCTCAGTTCCATGACCTCCTCGGCAGTACTCGGATCACGCACTTTGATGACCGTGTTGGCGGCGGTAATTATTGGCGGCACAGTCATGACAGGCGGCAAGGGCAGTGTGTTCAAGTCCTATTTCGCTGTACTTATGCTGACCACTTTGTTCAATGGTATCGGCTGCTATGGGCTTGGGTTTGAGGTGCAGATATTTGTGAATGGCATTATCCTTGCGCTTGTGGTACTCTATGAAGCCTATACCAT
This sequence comes from Candidatus Hydrogenedentota bacterium, assembly GCA_023145975.1. Taxonomy (GTDB): domain Bacteria; phylum Hydrogenedentota; class Hydrogenedentia; order Hydrogenedentales; family CAITNO01; genus SLFT01. The sequence goes on from JAGLCZ010000226.1 coordinate 3,552, forward strand.
TCACAGGCATGATTTATTAAAGGGACAACGACCCGACTTGCTCCGGGAACTTGAAAATGGTATTGTTTTCGGGAAAGACATAGTGACTGAAACTGATGCAGGAGCTGCTGAAATGAATAATAAGGACCGATTTCCCCTGGTGTGCGCGACCCTTGTGGCTATTGTTGCCATCGTGGCAGTTACGGCCATGTATTTTCGGTACACGTCCATACCGGTGCAGATGGTTTCGACAGGAACAACTCCAGCTGTACAGGGAGGCGGCGCTGTGACGCCGGGGCCGGATGTTTTTGCGTTGCGCGGTACGGATGGGCAGCCCTATCTTTTCCCCGGCGGAAAACAACCGGTGATTCCCGAACGTCCCCTTAACCCCGGGGCGCTTCCTGAAACGGACAAAGGCCACTGGTGGGATATTGAATACGCGGGTTGGAAAATAGTCAAGGAACCCATGCCGAAATCTCCCGGCAATGGTCCCTCTGGCAAAAAGGTGATCCTGCTGAAAGCAGGTGATCACCCGTACTGGACGGCGTACGTAAATGGTTTCAATGTACTCGCTGCTGCTTACGACATGGAAACAAAGGTGTTCAATGGTAACTGGAACGTAGACTTGCAGGCGCAGCAGACGGATCAGGCCATCAATGAACGACCGGACATGATTATTTTTGCGCCAGTGGATGCTACAGCCTGCACACTGCTCCTGCGCCGTATCAGCAAGGCTGGAATTCCCTGTATTGCCTCGAATACCATTCCTTGTGACGAAGCCATGAAGTATTGCATTGCCTGGACAGGACCGGACGACTGGGGACAATTTCGGATGCTGTCGCGCTGTTTTGCAGATGCTTTGGGCAAGCAGGGTGGTTACGCCATTGTGCGACACATGCCGGGGAGTTCCTGCTTCTTTTCACGCACCTTTGCACCTGTCACCGAACTGGGGGCGTATGCACCGAAAATGAAGATGCTGGCCATGGACACGGCGAACCTGGAGGCGGAAGGCACCATGCAGTTGGTTTCCGCATGGATTACCAAGTTTGGGGAAGAACTGAAGGGACTGGTGTTGGCGGGAGATGGGTTCTCCATGACGGGTGCTTTGGAGGCTATCAAGAATTCTGGACGAACTGATATTGTTATTGTTGCTGCCGGGAACAGCAAAACCGGGATGGATTCAGTGAAGGCAGGCGATGCACTGGCTATTTCCTACCAGTCGGCTGAAGGCGACGGCGCGCTGGCGGTTCATTCCGTGGCACGCTGGTTCAATGGCGAAACACTGGAACCTGTGGCTTATTTACCAAAACATATTATTACCCGGGAAGATGTGGACGAATATATACCCGCACAGTGGTAGGTATAGGAGAAAAAGTATATTATGAATGCAGCCAATGAAAAAAGAAGCGACAGCGCACTGGCCAAGGTTGTCCGGATAAACACCGCACTGCGGCATGAGGAGCCGGACCGCATACCCATGGGCGAGTTTTATTGGGGTAGTTTTCTCCAGCGTTGGCGCGAGGAACTTGGCTTGCCTGAGAATACCGACCCCTATAAGCATTATGACCTCGATTGGATCGTCACTGTGCCCAATATGGATCCCCACATCAAGTCGTTTGATACGCTCAGGGAAACAGCGGAAGAAGTGGTGGTGCAAACGGGTTTTGAAGCAGTAGTGCGCAAACGTTTTGACTTGCCAATGCCGGAATCGGTCTCCTGGGAAACTGATACCATCGAAAAACTGGAGGCCTTTGAATTTGATGCGGCAGACGACCCGCGGCGGTTTTATGAAGGAGGCGACAACCATATTGCAGGTGTAGGCGATGGGTTTCAGCGAAATAGCCCAGCCTGGATAAACGGTGTAAAGACGGTGCGCAAAGACTTCGCTGTCTATGGAAGTATGATAGAAGCCTCTGAATGCCTTACGCGTCTTATCGGTCAGATGAATATCCTCATGTGGATTGGCGAATATCCCGAACGCTTAGGAAAGCAGATTCTCCGCATTGGCGAATTTTATGTTGAATGCTGTCGAGCCGAGATCGAAGCGGCTTCGGGGTTGCTGGATGGCATGGTCATTTGGGGCGATGTCGCTTATTCTGCCAATATGTTTTTCTCTCCCGATTACTGGCGTGCCTATTTTCAGCCTGCTGTACGGCGCATGATTGAGCTCTGCCATGATAATCATCTTCCTGTGATCTATCATGGCTGCGGCAATGCCGCCGCGATTCTTCCCGATTTCATTGACATGGGTCTGGATGCCTACAATCCGCTGGAAGCCAAGGCTGGACTGGATGTCGTTGCGTTACGCCGTCAATATGGTCACAGAATCGGTTTCTGCGGCAACAGCAACATGCAGCTTTGGGAAAATGCGGATTTGGATGTGTTACGCCGGGAAATATTGCGTAAACTGAATGCGGCAAAAGGCGGCGGGTATATTTTTCAGTCCGACCACTCTGTAAGCAGCGGTGTTAGCGGAAAAACGTATGACTACATCGTGAAACTGGTCCGGGAATACGGGCAGTACCCATTAGACTTGGGCAATTACGAAGAAA
>JAGLCZ010000227.1 GCA_023145975.1 Candidatus Hydrogenedentota bacterium
AGTCATTACATTGACTTACCCTTCTGGGCACTGAACCTGGATTATCCGTTGACCATCGAAGCATCAGGGCCGCCGCCTCATCCGGAACTGGCTCCGGCTTCCATGCAGGCGACCTATACCTACGGCGCACGGGGGGATCGGGCTCCTCTCAAACTTAGTTGGTATCAGGGTATCAATAAACCACAGATTTGGAAGGACAAAGGTATCCCGACCTGGGATGACGGTATGCTGTTCATTGGTGACAAGGGAATGCTTTTGTCCAACTATGGTAAGTATGTGCTGCTTCCTGAAGAACAGTTCAAGGATTTTGAGGCGCCGGAACCTTTCATCCCCAAATCGCTGGGACATCATGCCGAATGGATTCACGCCTGCAAGACGGGCGATCCGACTACCTGCGATTTTGCCTATTCCGGACTGCTCACCGAGGCCAATCATTTGGGCAACGTAGCCTATCGCCTGGGCAAAAAGATCGAATGGGATTATAAGAATCTCTGTTGTCCCAATGCCCCCGAAGCGGATGCAATTATCCATCGCGAATATCGTGCCCCGTGGAAACTGGTGTAGAACGAAAGAGCAGGAAAAGGAAAACAATCGTCATTGCGAACGTCGTGAAGCAATCTGGTTCTACGCTGCGGCTTGAGTGAAAATGGGATTGCCGTGCGAGTATGATCGCACTTCTTCTTCATTCGTATAGGTGATACTAACGTTCAAATAGGTCATTCTCGCAAGCATCCGCAAGAGGGCGTGGAATATCTTTAGTAGCCGACGAACACGGCGCAGTAGGATTCGCTGTCGAGTTCCAGGCGGTATCGCAGTTGCTTGCTGGCAGAGGGTTGTTTCACTTTTTGTGCCAGGTTCTTTCCCTTTGCCAGATCGCGTAAGTCCCCCTCAATTTTTTTTGTGAGTCCTCTGCTGTAGCCCACATGTATCGCCTGGATAGATCCGTCTTTGCCGATGAACACCGCTGAGGGGACGGCTTCCAAACGTAACTGGTCTGCCAGTTTTCCCGTGGTATCCAATGCCACCGGTAAGTCCAGTTTCATTTTCTTTGCGAAGGGTGCGACCTTTTCGCGGGGTTCCATGAGGTTGACCGCGTAAAACACAACATCATCTTTCGAGAAACATTTTGCTTTCTTTGCCATGGACAGCAGAGCACTTTTACAGGGGCGACACCATGTAGCCCAGAATTCCAGTACAATGGCACGTTTGCCCAGATGGTCGGCAAGACTCGTAACTGTTCCGTCAAGTAGTTCCAGCACAAAGGGAGGCGAATGTTCCCCTACAAGGGATTGTGCATTCCCTTTATTCCCTCCTTTGTTCGATTCCCGTGTTCTATCAAAGCGGTCTACTTCTTTGAAATCATCCGGAATGTGCAGTGCAAAGGTGTTCGGCGCCGGTTCTTCCTCTGTGTTCCAGTTTTCCCATTCGATTCGTGTGCTAAAGGTGCCCTTTGGCGCATTGAAGGTTTCAGAGGTATCGGCTATCTGTCGCAGCGGAATGGGATTTTCTCCTTTTCGGAACCAGACCACTAATGTTGTCCGTTCGAAATCCAGTTCCAGGCGGTCACAGGGGATATCGTCAACGATTTCTTCGGAACACTGTGATTCTATTACATTATCCGTCCAGCCTTCGGAGAGGCTATGCGAGAAAAGTCTACGGAAAACAGGCTGCTGGGTGAGCCAGCCGACAAGTGCGCCTAAATCTTCCGGTTGCTTTCTGGTTTTACACCTTTTTAGGGAGTCCAGGCAAAACATGATATCAGTGCCGTTTGCTGTTACAGTGAGTCGTTCGTCCTCAAGCTCCATCACCATGGAAAGCAGGTTGGGACGTTGAAATACAAAATGGTAGCGCGTACACGTTTCAGTTTCTTTGCCCGAATAAAGGCGTTTGGTATAAACGGAAGCATCGAATGAAAAGGTATTCTGCTGCGCCACGTATGCCGTGAGTTTATTGAGCATGGCTTTGGAGTTATCATCAAAGGCTCCCGAATTGCCGGGAATTAACGACGTGGGTGCAGGTGAAACTTCTTCTGCATGACAGCAGAGTGTCATTATCAATAGAGTTGGCAGAAAAACATTCAGAACTATTTTCGTTCGCATGTTTCTTTCACCTTTTTCAGCGTTAGCATTTGTTATCTGTTCCTTTCAAAGGCATCAAACAATCTTCATTTTCCGTACCACATCGAAATCAGTTGTCAAGCAGAAAGAGGCGGCCTTCCCCCGGAGCAAACTCCAATTCATATTCTTTTCCCTGACCGGATACGGGTACGGACTTTCCCGTTTCCTTACTGATTTCAAGCACTTTTTTCGGATTCCCTGCAAAAGAAACAGATGTCGAAATTACGGAACCCCGATCCTTATAATTCATAATCATGATGGCGGTATCGCCCTTCTTGAGTCGAAAAGAACCTACCAGAAAATCAGCATCCTGAGTTGAAGCGCTGAAGGTTACCGGCATTTCGTCCGCAGTTTCTTTGTCGGAAGCACTATGCCACACGCCGGTACTTACTGCTTTGAGGAGCACTGGTCCAAGCTGCTGCAATTCAGCGTTAATGCAGGTTACCTGTTCATAGCGTTCCGTTGGTTTTCCACTTGGATCGATGATACTGGTTCCTCTGAAGCCATTTATGGGGGATGGGTCGAAGTAGCTTGAATAGAGAATCCCCTTGACCCCATAGGTCAGTGCCGCATAAACTTGCCAGCGTATCTGGGCTTCTGTAGGGGTTGCATCGGAGCCGAAGGGCATGGCTTTGATAAAGCACCAAAAGGGGATAGCCTGTTCAAGTGCATGGGAACGGATCACATCAAGGTTACTGCAAAAGCCTTCCCGTCCATCGGTTTCCGGTGCAAAGAAAGGGTAATGATCAAAGCAGAGCACTTCTGGCTGAACTGCGGCTATAAACTGTTTTAGATAGGCATTATAGTTTTCGGCACCGGTTTCATCATTGGATGCGGTACTCGGAAATAGATTGACAAAAGGAAGTTTCGTGGGCCGTTCCTTGCGGAACTCATCGGCTTTGGCGCGTACACTCTCGAAATCTTGAAGTGACGGGTGATCCCGCACCAGAAAACCATAGGTTGTATCGCAGTCACATAGTTGATCAATGGGCAGCCCATAGGTCGGGAAGAGTACTTTCAGGTGATATTTCTCGCAGGCATCCCGTTGTATTCTTGCCTTGCTTGGGGCGTCTGCACCGACTCCGCCCATGACCACGTTGAAGTGCGCAGCAACCACGTCAGTATAACGCGACTGAACAAGATTATCAACGGGCGGATCGCCCCAGAACCCGATGACAAAATAATTCTGCTGATAGTGTTTGGCAGTGTGCCCTGCGGCAGAAGCCGTATTCGCTGCGAGAAGCACGATACTTCCCAAGGTTAACAGTATACTGCTTATGGTTTTCACAGTTAGAATCTTCCTTTTCCTTTGTTCAGTTCGTATTCGCGCTTTTTCCAGTTCTCACGCCGCATCTGGCAGGCGCCGCCCGCAAATTTATAACTATATTCAATGGTTATTTCGTTTTCCGCAAGGGAAATCTTAGAGCCTTTTCCAATCTTCGAGAAGAGGTCGCCGCCGCCGCTGTCCCGTACCGTATTTTTAAAGGCATGGGTATAGGCAATATGTATATCTGATTTTTCATTGATACTGTAGGTAATACCGCAGGACAGATGATCTTCTGTGACCGCTGGGAATAATGCATTAGCAAAAACATGCTTGTCATCTATGGGCGATTTGGCATGAGAGGCACCGACCCGGAAGGTCCATTTGGGAAGGGCATACCAGGTGAGACCGACTTTGAATACATGCTGGTCTTTCCAGCCAAATCCACCTTTAATCGGCGTAACAGACATTTGATCGACACCAGACCAGTCGATCCATTTATAATCGGCAACAAATTCTAACTGGGGCGTGAAATCATAAGCGATACCCGCTTGTATCATTTGCGGTAAATCCATGGATTCAAAAAAGAGGTCGTCATAATCTTCAAAATCAGTCATCCATTGGCGCGATGTGTAGGTTGCACCAACCCCGAAGCGTTCCCAGCGTTTGTATATGCCCAAAGAAAATCCCAGTCCGTAGGCATTATCCCACTCGTTCGCTGCATTTGCATTACGAAATTTAAGGGTCATCATATCTGTCTTGAACATGGCATAGTTGAGGCGGGGTGCGATGGCTACTGACCAGCCCGTATCGCCTATGGTGTGTGCATAGGCAAATGCAAGTTGTGCCACACTGTATTCTGTACGGCGATCATAATTTTTCAAAAACAGGCGCGGCCACAACGCTCTGGAATCTGAATATTCCACGCCCATGCCGCTAACTCCATACAGCCCGATTCCCCACGCATAATCACCACAACCACAGGAACGACTATATCCCATCGAGGGTATCAGGAACATACCATTGTCAGACATGTCCCCTGCGCGTGAATTACCAAATAGTCCACGGGGTTCGTTGTGGCGTCTCGGAGCAAAGAGCTCCATGTTGATGTCCAATCGGCATCCCAAATCAATGATACCCGCCGGGTTAAGCAGTACCCACGTCATATCCTGAGGACTTGCGACACCAGTACCGCAGGTACCTTGCTGTACAGCGCCGATACCGGTTAGCTGCGTGCCGTCCGTGGCCCATGCCCAGGAAGAAAGCAAAAGGATTACAAGGGTAAGTGATCCTAGTGCATGGTGTTTGATTGCTGCTGAAGGGATACGTTTCATTGGGATATAATTCTCCTGGTATGGTTTTCTATTCAAAACTCCCGATCCGGTACTATTCTATACCATCAGGAATGGTAATTTACAGAGATAAATTATATCCCTAAATACAGGAGCATTTTCCGGGACTTACGAAGGGTCATCGCAATAGGCTTCATACAGACATTCTGAAATATCACGAATAGTTATATCTTCTGTTTCGGCAGCATGTTCAAGATTTTGCAGGCATATGGGGCACATAGCGACCGCTTCTTTGCATCCGGTTGCTTTCAACTGTTCTAAACGTTCTTTAGCAAATTTCCGTGCCTTTTCCGGATAAAGTGCTTCTACAGGTCCCCCGCAGCATTGGGTGAACTTTCCTGTTTGCGCGGGTTCTTTTACGGTGATACCGGCGTTGGCTAAAAGTTTGCGCGGTTGCTCTATGGTATTCATATACCGTGCATAGACGCAGGAGTCATGAATAGCGAGTTCCCCTTCGTTTTTTTTGCAGGGTATCATGTCTTTTTCTGCGAGGACTTCCAGATAACTTTTGACTTCAATGTCGTAGTCCGGAATAATCGTGGCATACATATCTTTGAGCATATCAGTGGTATGGGGGTCTACCGTGATTATTGACTTTACCCCTTCAGACTTCAGCATAGCGTATACACGACGTGCATGGGCTTCAAGTATATCTTTGCCGCCAAGATCGCTCACCAGCGCCCCTGCGTAGAGTTCTTTTCCATAGAGATAGCCAAAATCTACATTTGCCTTACGTAACAGCAACGCGATATTGCGCAGACGGCGGTTATAGATCTTTTTCTGTTTGGCATCTGCCCGCGCCATGAACCAGGTGGTATTTATAAATTTATTGATCAGACGCCCGATCCAAAAGGTGTGAACCAGCGGAGTGCTGCGTACCATTTCTGTTTGCTTTTGCATGGTGCTGATATAAGGGAGTAACTGGTACATATGTCCCGTATACAACACGCATGTGCCGCCATGGGGGATATTTAACCCTTTGGCCCAGGCGGTAGATTGTTTTGCACTGAGCGGCATCACGCTTTTTCGGAGTGCCAGGTTATCCGCCAGGATTCCCACTATGTCGCCGATGGACTGATTCATCGTATATGGTCCTTGTCAGATTTTAAAATGTTTGCGGTTAATATAATTGCGAAGTGTACGTATATTTGCAGTTATATTGACGTCACCGGGACAATTTGCCTCGCACATTTTGCACAGGAGGCAGGAATAAATTGTTTCAATATTCGCTTCAACTTTGTCTTCCAGCCCCAATATTACATAGCGGAAAAGTTCTCGCGGGAGAATATCCAGACCATGGGGACAGAGGCCGGTGCAGGTACCGCAGTTTATGCAGGCCGTTGCGTTAAAGTCGCCGTCTTTGCGAAGTTCTGTTAGCAGCTTGGTAGTCGCCTTGTTCATTAGTTTTCTTCCTTGACAAGGGTATATTTAAAATATCCGTTTGCATCAGCACGACCGACTTCCTCAACCAGACCATATCTGCGCATAGCGGTAAGCCATAAAAGTGCTTCCGTAGTCGGCACTTTAAGTGCTTCCGCAATCTCAGGGACAGTATGGGGTTCAGAAGTCAACAGCTTTGTAATTTCATCGCGCATGATCATTTCATCGCGCATAATCTCAGTAAGATCTCGTTGTAAAGGTGTCATTTCGCCATCTCCTTAGAAAAGGCGTCGATCATTGCAGTTATCTGATGATCGGTGTAGCCTTCGACATCAAGAGCATCCTTTGGACATACAGGTACACAGGCACCTTCGCCCTTACACAATACAGGTATAATCTCAGCCACTTCTTTCCCGTTGTGCTCCACTTTTTGTATTGCACCGTAAGGGCAGGCTTTGGTACATTCGTCGCACCACACACAGCGGTCGGCATCAACCATTGCCACCAGCGGTTCCAATTCAACATAGCCTCGTTTCAACAGACCAGCTGTTTTGGATACAGCCGAAAGTGCTGAAGCCACACTTTCACTAATCGTCTTCGGACTTTGACAGGTTCCGGCAATGAATACACCATCAATTACCGTTTCTACAGGGCGCAGTTTGGGATGAATCTCATTGAAGAACCCGTCTTTCCCAATGGGAAGTTTAAGAATATTGACCAACTTTTTGTTCTCACGGGGTACCATTCCGGTTACCAGGACAACGAGGTCAGCATCAATTTCGATTTCTTCCCCACGGGTGAGGGTGTCATGCACGTTTACCCGTAGCTGTCCGTCAGTATGAACGGTGGGCGGCGTCGCCGCATCAAAGCGCAAAAAGATACTCCCGAGATTAAGGGCCTCATCGTAGAGGAGTTCATATTTTCCGTAGGTGCGTATATCACGGTACAGATGGTATTGACCTACTGTCGCATCGCGTTTATGGGTCAGGATTGCCGCATGTATTGCGGAAGTGCAGCAATAGCGGGAACACTGGGTGTTGGGGCTGGGACAGGATTCGCTGGTTTTTTGACGGCTGCCGACGCAGTATATATAGGCGACACGTTTAACTGTGTGTCCGTTGTATTGGATTTCGCCCGTGCCTTCCTGCAGGCAGCGTTCATATTCTGCCAGCGTAATAACATTGGTGTCGTTAAATCCGTATTCCGTTTTCTGGGGCGCATAGGTGTCAAAGCCGGTAGTCACTATAATTGCACCTACATTGAGGCTGATCGTATCGGATTGACCGGTTTTTAGTTTTACCGTAAAGTTACCAATATTCCCGCTTTTTTCCAGTAACTCAGTGCCGGTAAATAAGGTGATACCCTCTTCCCGGCGCACTTGTTCAAGGAGGCTGTCGATTAGGGAAGGTCCCTTTTTCCCTTGCGGGAAAAGTTCGCCGAGATTGCCTACCCAGCCGCCGGGCTGTTCTTCCCGTTCAATTAAGTAGGCATGGATCCCAAGACGGGCAAGGGACAACGCACTGCGAAGTCCTGCGATCCCGGCACCTATAATCAAGGCTTTGGGAACTGTTTCAACACGTATCGTAGAAAGCGAGGGCATAAGACAGCTCTTTGCAATACCTGCTTCAACCAGAGCAATTGCTTTTTTCGTTGCCCCGCGCATATTGTCCGTGTGTGCCCAGGAACACTGTTCGCGTATATTTACCTGTACATATCGGTACGGGTTGAGTCCTGCCCGTTCGGACATGGAACGAAATGTATGCAAGTGAAGTTTCGGAGAGCAGGACGCAATAACCAGACCATCCAATTTCTCGTCCAACACATCTTTCATCATTTCCGTTTGTGCGGCATCGGAACAGGTAAACATGTGTTTTTTCGACAGTACAACGCCTGGCGAATTTTCAACACTTTTTCGTACCTCTTCCACATCTACATAGTCAGAGATGTTGCCGCCACAATGACAAATGAATACGCCTATTCTGCGATTCAACATACCAGACCTTTCAAGTTTTCAATATAAGCGGCAGCTTGTACGGCTGCAGCACCGGAATGCAGGATTGTATCGGGAATATCGCGTGCGGCATTTGCGGCACCTGCGACAAAGACCCCATCTATACTTGTAACACCGGGCTCCATATCTTCGTCCATTTCTTTAATGTAACGGAAATTATCAGCCTCGATTGATGTGCCCCGGAACATTCCCTGTGCACTGGTGTTCGGAAGCAGTCCTACAGAAAGTACAACTAAATCATGTTCCCGCTTCTCAATTTTACCTTCAGTGAGATTCTCAAAGCGGACAACCAGATTGCCTTCATCTTCACTGGATTCAGTAATATCGGCGACCTTGCCATGGACAAAATCGACACCCATGCCTTTGGCCTGCTCGTAAAATTCATCATATCCTTTGCCGAAGGCGCGGATATCTATGTAATAGATGGTCACGTCAGCAAGGGGAAGGGAGCCCATAATCAACTGCGCCTGTTTGGCAGTATACATACAGCATACCCGTGAGCACAGACGATGATCTACCTGGCTGTCCCGCGAACCTACACATAGCACAAATGCGATATTATCGGGTTCTTTACCATCAGAGGGACGCAGCACGGAATTGAAAGGGCGGGTTGGCGAAAGTAAACGATCCATCTGCATGGCCGTTACCACATTCGGATACTTGCCAAAACCGAATGTCGGCTTGCGATGGGCATCAAAAAGTTCAAAGCCTGTTGCAATGATTACAGAACCAACTTTGATTTGGTGGTGAATAGGCTGCATGGAAAAATCAATGGCATTTGAGGGGCAGACAGATACACACTGATGACATTCCGAGCAATTACCGCAATCGAGACAGCGATTAGCACTGTAACGTGCTTCTTCTTCTGTAAGAGGTAATTTTGCTGCTTTCCGACCTTCTTCTTTGCTTACGTTTTCCCGTTTAAGCAATTTTGTTGGTTTACGAGTAGACAAACGCGCTTCCCGTGCAATTACAGCCAGTTTATCCGTGCATTCAAGTTCTTTCAGATCAGCCGCATTGAGGGGGTGACCCTGAAGAAATTGCTCTATAAAATATGCCGCTTGATTACCCTGACCAATGGCAGCAGTTATCGTTAGCGGACCGGTGACAGCATCCCCGCCGGCAAAGACATATGGTAATGATGTCTGTAATGTCTTATTTATTTCGATAACGCCATTAGCGGCAAGTTTAATTTCGTCGGCAAAAGGTGTTGTATTGGGAGAACGTACTCTGCCCGGTGCCTTTGTTTTCACAGAAGTTGTCCCGTCAGCACTTTCTTCACGCTTGCTGCGGGTACGGCTGCATCCAAGTCCCAGGAAAACAGCGTCAAAACCATCCTGCTTCAACTTCTCAAGGCTTTCTACCTTGGTGTTGGTACGAATGGATACGCCTAGCGCCGTAACATTTTTAATATCACGTTCCAGCACATCTTTGGGCAGACGAACGTCAGGTATGCCATACTGCATCGTTCCGCCCGCTTTCTCTTCTGCCTCAAATATAGTTACGTCATAACCTTTTCGTGCCAGCTGAAATGCTGCATTAAGACCAGCAGGTCCAGCACCAACTATAGCGATTCGCTTGTCCTTACGCTCTTTGACCGGACCATAGTTGGGTTCTGAATTCAGTTCGTAGTAGCGATCGGCAATAAATCGCTTGATAGCGCGTATCTGAACGGACCCCTCAAATTCACCACGAGTACACTCTTTTTCACAAGGCGCATAACATGCACGACTCAACGAACCGATGAGCGGCGTTGTTTCCAGATGTAGTTCAAATGCAGCATCATGCAGACCGGCACGCACCAGGGACGTATAGCCATGAGGTTTGACGCCGGCGGGACAGGTGTGATTACAGGGTGATTGACCATTACGCTGTAGTATTGCCTTTTTCGGCACTGCCTGAGGAAAGGGAATATGGGCGACACGTCGTGCATCTAAATTAAAATTAAACTCATCGGGAATGGCAACGGTACAAGCCGTCTCACACTGCCCGCAGCCGATACAGGCATTTGGGTCCACATAAGTGGGTTTTTGGTGCATTTGCACCCCAAAAGTGCCGTTTTCCTTACGTTCAATCTCGTCTATTTCAGAATAGACCATGATCGTGACGTTTGGATGATGGGCTGCAGAAGCCATCTTGGGCGTGGAAATACAACTTGCGCAATCAAGCGTGGGAAAAACCTTGCTTAACAAGATCATTTTCCCACCGATACTTGCTTCTTTTTCTACAAGAAGTACGCGGTAACCCATGTCGCCCAAGTTCAGTGCCGATTCCATACCGGCAATACCGGCACCTACGATACAAATATCATAATCGAGTTCTTGAGATATGTCAGTCGGAAGCAATTTTTACAATGTCCTTCTGGAAGTTTGCCATGTGTGAGACAAATGATTCAGAACATACTGAACACACGGCCGCCATACGTAGACGCTTGGGACTTCTGCCATGTTCTTTTAGTAAATCCTGGGTTTTCTTTACTAAGACACCCGTACGGGTTGTGCAGTCGGGAAGATATGCACAATCCGTACCATCAGCCGCAATAAAAACCCCATCGAACCCGCTTTCCAACGCGTGCAATACCCAGGTGGGTTTGATACCGCTGGAGCAGGGTACAGATATTACCTGCACCTGCGTTGAATAGTGCATATGTGCGCTGCCGGCCATATCAATGCCGGGATCGGATATGTTATTCGTTGAAAAGACGAGGATGTGGGGGGCATCATCTTTTTTTGCCGCAATTGACATTAGTGGGTTTTCCGTAAGTAGATGCGCCAGAAACTGTCGTCTTCAAGATCACCAAGATAGTCATATTTCATCTTGCCGCACCAACGGGTAATATCAATTTTTGTTCCCTCATCTGATGAGAGTATTTCCATGACACCGTCAACAGGACACTCTGCAATATTGCGTTTTGCTTCGAGGAGGGGCCCCGGGCAGGCAGTACCACGTGCATCCACTTCTTGTGCTACAGAAAGGCTTCTTAGTTCATTGGCATCCATTGTACGTTTCCTTCTTTTTCAGTTTTACATTAATTATGCTGCCAGACCCTCTTGACCTGACAGAACTATTACTCTTATCATTCACTATTTAACTGGGAGAAATTTCATTTGCCCGGTTTTGTAATTCTTCTAAGAGAGCATTTTTTATCATGCTGATACCATAGAGGAATTTCATGTTTATCACGGAATAGTAAACATGCTGACCACGTTTTTCCGAACGTAGTGCTCCTTTATCGCGCATGATGCGCAAGTGCTGAGACATGTTTTGCATACTGGAGTGTGTGTATTCCGCCATTTCAGAGACTGTTTTTGGTCCACTGCGCAAAGCACATAGGATATTCATACGTATCTGACTTGAATATACAGAGAAAAATTCTGCAACCAGTTTACACGTATTTTCATCCATGTAATCGTGGTCTTCCAGCATATTCGGGTCGCCGCCGCAGATGTCGTCAGATTTTTTGGGGGCGGAATACTGACCTGTCATGTTTACATAAACCAGCACTGTTTGGCACGATCAAACATACCTACGAAAGCACCTACACCAACAAAACTCATATTCGGATAGTCAATAAGTTCTTCTTTTTTGATGCCCATTACATCCATGGACATGGTGCATACGTGGATGTTTACACCCAGTTCACCAGCTTGCTGCATGAGCTCTTCCAATGATTGTGCGTTATGCATTTTCATGACTCCGCGAATCATCTTGGGACCCATTCCCATCATCTGCATTTTGGAAAGGGGAAGTTTACCCGTGCCGCGAGGAAGCATCCAACCGAACATTTTTTCCAGAAGGTTCTTTTTGGCGCGCTTTTTGGGATCCCGCAACGCTGCGGTGGCCCAAAATGTAAAAAACATATCCACTTTCATATCATAGGCCGTTGCTCCCAGAGCAATGATGAATGCTGCAATGGTATAGTCCAGGTCGCCTTTCATTACTCCAAGTACCAGATGATCTTCTGTAATGCGTCCTTCCAGATCTTCTACACGTTCCAGCAAGTCTGCTAATTTGGGCTCTAATTCGTTCTTTGCCATTCTCAATTCCCTTTCGTGATTTTTCACCGAACCTCATCGTAGGTGTCGGCAATTCAGTAGTTGCGAACAAATGCAATTAAGAACTTACGCAACAATCGTATCATATATTACGGCAGATTGCAAGTTTTTCTTTGAAAAAAGTAAGAACGTATGACTTTCTGTTTAATATACTCATTTAAAAGTGTTT
>JAGLCZ010000228.1 GCA_023145975.1 Candidatus Hydrogenedentota bacterium
GGAAAAACGGAGATGTGGTATGTATTGGAGGCCAATAGGGGAAGCACACTGCTTTCGGGGGTTGGTGATGATGTGACTCGGGACTCTTTTCTGAAGGAACTTCCTACCGGCAATATAGCGAAGCTCCTCCATTCTTTTCCCGTTTCAAAAGGCGATAGTGTATTTGTTGCCGCTGGTACGGTTCATGCCATCGGTGAAGGTATTCTATTGGCGGAGATACAACAGAATAGCGACATTACATACCGCCTTTTTGATTGGAACCGTGTAGACGCTCAGGGAAATACCCGGGAATTACATACGGAGAAGGCACTGAAAGTAATGGATTTTGCTCATGCCGCCGCTGATTCCACAAAGGTGTTATCCTACACCGAACAGGGTGTTACCCACGAAGTACTTGCTGCCTGTCCCTACTTTGCTGCAGAGCGTCTTATTGCAGAGGGAACTTCCAAATTTGAGACCGCCGGGAAATCTTTCCATATCCTTCAGGCACTGGATATGCCGGTTGGTGTTCTTGCGGGAGACAGCAAATGTGTTTTGGCATACGGGGAAGCGGCATTGATTCCTGCCAACACGGGGACGTGGTCTATTACGGGAGGTAGTCCCCTCCTACATTACTACGTCCCGGATTTGCAAGAAGATATTATTGCCCCGTTGCGTCGTCACGGTCATAGCACTGAGAAAATTTATGGGATAGGCGGTCTGCATCGAAGTTAATGAACTAGAACCTTTCAACCATCTCCTCATTGCAAGTGTACCCGCGCGGAAATATCATTTTTCCTTGGGCTGTTGTGTAAATCCTGATTCTGCTGCTTTGGAGAATGCGTATTCAAATTCAATTGTGGCATGGGGCGTATCGATTTCTTATCAACCTTGACAAATATTATACGGCTTCGATGCGAGGTTATCTGTTTTCCCGATTATGATTTTCTATTGATTTAAATAGTCTCCACCCTGCCGTTCTCCCATCTACAGGGTGGAATATGAAATATATTTTTCAGGGGTATATACTAATCGCAAGAAAATAAGTGTGTTGTTTCTTTCTAAGATAGTGTCAGGAGAGTATTGCTATGGCTACAGTTGGAATTGCGATTCTTTGTTTCGTGGGATATATTATTGCCTATAACACCTATGGCCGTTGGTTGGCACGGAAGATATTCGCGCTGAATCCAGAAGCACCTACTCCTGCCCATACCTGTCAGGACGGGAAGGATTATGTGCCGACGAATTCAATGGTTTTATTTGGACACCATTTCACTTCCATTGCGGGTACCGGTCCGATAGTGGGTCCTGCGATTGCAGTGTTCTGGGGATGGCTTCCTGCGTTGCTTTGGGTGGTTATCGGTTCTGTTTTTGTGGGTGCCGTCCATGATTTCGGTGCGTTGGTGGTGTCCATGCGCCACGGCGGTCAGACCCTGGGTGATATTTCCGGGCAGTTGATTTCCAAACGTACCCGCCTCTTATTCCTGACGATTCTCTTCCTTACGTTGACCGTTGTGATTGCTATCTTCGGCTTGGTCATCGCCACGATTTTTTCTCTTTATCCAGAGTCGGTATTATCCGTGTGGACAGCTATGCCTCTGGCGATTTTCGTTGGTTTCATACTCTATAAACGGGGCGGAAACCTTTTGGTCATGTCTATCATCGCGCTGGTGATTCTTTATGTAACTGTATTCCTCGGGGTTCGTTATTTTCCCTTTGAAATCGGTACATCCCTCTTTCCCGGTGCCGAGGCGGGTTATATGGATTCTCTGCGTTCGCCCGTGGTGGTATGGACCCTGATCTTGCTGGCCTACTGTTTTATCGCCAGTATACTACCCGTTTGGATGTTGCTTCAGCCACGGGATTATATTAATTCCCTCCAATTGTACGTAGCGCTTTTCGTACTTATCCTCGGCCTGTTCGTGGCGGCTCCACCGATTGTGGCTCCGGCATTTGGAACGGGCTTGACGGGTGCGCCTCCGATCATGCCTTTCCTTTTCATCACTATTGCCTGTGGTGCCATAAGCGGGTTTCATGCGCTGGTGTCTTCAGGGACAACCTCAAAGCAGATCAACCGTGAAACAGATGCCTTATATATCGGGTATGGCTCCATGTTGATGGAAAGTGTCCTGGCGCTCATCGTTATTTTATGTTGTTGTGCGGGTATCGGTATTCTGGTGGTTGCTGATGGACAGAACCTCACGGGAACGGAAGCGTTTATGCACTATTACGGGCATGGTTGGAAGTCTATGCGCTTAGCGCATACCGTGGGGGTCTTTATTGAAGGAGGCGGTAACCTGATAGCCTCCCTTGGCATTCCCCGCGATTTGTCCATTGGTATTATCGCGGTGATGGTGGCTTGTTTTGCAGCAACGACCATCGATACTTCGACGCGCCTGCAACGCTATGTTATTCAAGAGATTGGCGGTGCAATAAAAGTAAGGGTTTTGTGTAATAAGTTTGTTGCCACGGGAGTTGCGGTGTTTTGCGCGGGGCTCCTTGCACTGATGCGCGGTCCCGCTGGACCCGGTTCCGGCGGCCTGATCCTGTGGCCTCTATTCGGATCGACCAATCAGTTGCTCGCGGGGCTTGCTTTGCTGGTCATCCTGTTTTACCTTCGCAGCATCAAGAAGCCCATTTTCTTTATTGCAATTCCTTTGGTGATGATGATCATCATTCCTTCCTGGGCACTCATTCATCAATTGCTTTCTTTTTACAAAGATGAAAACTACCTGCTGGTGGGTTTCGGTTCTTTTATTATGGTGCTTCAAGTTTGGATGCTTATTGAAGCGTTGATTGCCTGGAAGAATCCGCCAGCTGCAACGGATGGATCGCCGGACGTTGCTGTTTCCTCGTGAAGAGTTTCCTTTTACTTCAATATCATTCTTCCGGGGCTGAACGGGTAAAGGGGAGTGCAAAACTGAAAATGCTTCCCTTATCCAATTCGCTGGAAACATATACACGACCGTCATAGTATTCCATGATGCGTTTTACAATGGAAAGTCCCAGTCCGATCCCCGGTGGTCTTTTGCCGGATACGGTGGCGGGAGCGCGCACAAATTCTCCAAATAAGTTGTCCACAAATTCAGGGGGGATACCCACACCCGTATCTTCCACCTCGAATATAGCCATAGCATCTTCCTGACGTGTGCGCATGAAGATATGTCCTTCTTCAGGCGTATATTTGATTGCATTGCTAAGATAATTCGCTGCGGCTTCCTGTATCAAACGGGGTACTGCTTGTATATCCGGCAGCGTTTCATCAATAGTTAATTCCAGTTTCTGTTTCTTTTGGGATAGTGAATCGGAATGAGACTCCGCCAGTTTTTGGACAATCTCATTAAGGCTGACGGGCTGTTCCTGTTCATGTAGTGCCCCACTCTCCAGCGCAGTCAACTGCTGCAGGTCCTGCACAAGTTCGCCTAACTCCTGGGTGCGCACCCGTGCACGTGCAATCGCAGTACGTGCTCCTTTGGAGGCATCTTGAAGCCAAAGCATTTCCACACTTTCCAGAAGCATGGTTGCAGCGGCTGCAGGAGCTTTCAGATTATGGGTAACTACGTGCAGGAAGTCCCTTCGCATTTCAGCTAATTTTTCGAGTTCTGTAGTCAGGGAGCTTAAGGCACGTTCTCCTCTTTTTAACGCAGTAGATATTTCCGAGACCAGTAATGTGGTCCCTGTGAAAAGGATGGCTTGCACGGTCAATACGGTAATGGCATAGCGACCGTTGATAGGTGCATCTGCGACAGTGGCGCCCACGGGGTTGAAGATAGGTGCAAGCTCAAGCCACTGGCTGAGTACCAAGCCGGAGAAAAGAAAATAGGCAAATAATGCCTGAAAGAAAACGCCTTCCCGGGGCAATAACATGGCTGCCAGGATAATATTCAGGATATAGAAGGAGATAAACGGGGATGCAGCGCCGCCTACTAACCAAAGGGCAACCGTTAGAAATACAAAATCAATACTGACGGTAACGTGCATAACCAGCATCAGATGCAGATATGACTTCTTCTTATCCCAGGAACCCCAATAAAGAATCGAAAAGACAACAAGGTTGACCATAAAAAGGCAGGCAGCCAATATATGCAATCCCATGACGGGTAAGTGTTCGATGCCTACCACATGCGGGGCAAACCAAGCGCCTGCTATAATTGCAACAACCACGCCAAATCGCGCAACTGAATAGACAAGCAGGCGTGTACGTAGAAAACGTGAACTGACAAGAAAGGAAGATGCATCCCCGAGCAGGGATTTCATTGCAACTTTTGGAGATGGACTTTTTTTCAGCATAAAGAGTATTCCTTTTGTGGATACACCCCATAGAATAACAGTTTTATCATAAAGAATCCAGTATATTTTCGAGATAGTTCTGTAAATTCAGTTTATAATGCACTATTTGGATTGCTCGTTGGAAACCGTGCGTTTACCTCTTGTTGCCAGGCATGAAGTATTTCACGAAGCTTGGTTGCTTTTTCTGGCATCTTTTCTATCAGGTTCTCTTGTTCGCCCGGGTCGGTTGTAAGATTATACAGTTCTTCATGGTGGTCTTCAAAGAATTCGATGAGTT
>JAGLCZ010000229.1 GCA_023145975.1 Candidatus Hydrogenedentota bacterium
TATCGACGTGATCTTATGGTATCAGTTGCAGACCGTATACTAACTGCCCCTGCCCGTCAGGCGAATCCATCAATTTCACTTATCGTGAAGTTTCCCCAATGGTACGATTTGTTTCACCTCTATGGATATGATGTAGAACGCATGTCGCCTTTCTTTGACCGCGTGTGGGTAGGCACCGAAACCCGGGGTGCGAATACACAACGCTATGGATTTGTACCCCCTTTTGAGGGATTCGTCAACTACCGATGGATACGGGACAATGCACCTGAGAAAACCTATGCTGCCTGGTTCGATCATGGCGATTGCGGTGCAGGCGATTTTATAGATCAGGCATGGCAAAGTGTGTTGGCAGGTGCTCCTGAGCTGGTCTTTTTCTGCTATTCAAACATTGCGCAGGGGCATCCGGATCATGCACGTATAGCCGAAGAGTATGATTCTTTGCGTGTGTTGTCGCAGGCAGTAAGAGAAACACCTGTAAGCGGTATCCCGACCTATAAACCGCATCATTCTGAAGGGAAACCTTATCTGATGGATTTCCTGGGGATGATGGGCGTTCCCATTGTACCCGTATGTAAATTCCCCGGGCAGGCATCCCGTATTTTTCTGCTGGAACAGTCTGCTGCCGATTCTTCTGTTGCCGAGAAGCTGAGTTGTTCAAAAAATCTAAAAACCATTGTCATGACAGTGGATTTTCTTGCAGGGTTAAAGGATGGCGGCGCAATGGCACGTCAGGCAGGGTTAAAAAGTGTATCTACAGCACGACCGGTAGAAACCGGGGAGGTTTTGGAAGGCGAAAACACGGTAACACTGAAGACTCCCTTACGACTCTATGCAGATATTATTCCGGCGGGGGCGACCGTATTATTACAGGCGTTGGTGGACGGAAAGGCAGTCCCGTTTCTGACTGAATATACGGCAGACGGCAGGAATTATATAGTTCTTAATACGTATTCCTATACGGAAGCGGATTTCAAAAAGAAAAACGAATGGCTGCTGCACCCGTGTCCCTTGGGCTTACTTGAAGTTCCCGATTCCTGGGCGAATACCTTGCGAACTGCTTTGAGCGGTATACAGGGGGATCAGTATCCTGACGGTACCTGCCTGCATGCCCCGACCCGTGTTTCTTTCCAGCCTATAGACAACGGATGGTTTATCCAAAATTACAATGATACTCCTACCGAAATCAAATTAGATTTTGTGAACCCTACGGCATTAAAAGATGGATTTTCCGGAGAAAATATCGCACCTGCCGCTGCGCAGCATGTATTCCCCATGTCCGCACGTTCACGAATATGGCTTCGTCCATAAACTGACCGGGGTGTGAGTGAATATCAGATTACTTGACTGGTTCCCAAAGTTTTTATTCTTGTTATTACCCGCATCTTTTACAGTCATCCTATAGGATTTTTCCTGAAATCCCTTATTTTATTGGGGTTTTACAACGTAATTCTCTAAAAATAGTTCTCACGGCATCCCATAGACTTCTCAACATATGTAAATATCTTACTTTTCAGTACTTACAAAAGTTCCTATGGGACAGCTGTGACATCTTTTCTATCGGATAGAATTGGTATTTGGTATTTAAAATCCCAACGGGATTTCATATCACAGCCCCAGGTTGCGGTACCCCGCTACCTGGGGTATACGGGATGTCCTCAAATTTATTACTCCAACGGAGTTACGTCGTTTTTTTCATATATTCAAACCCTTATGTACGTAACCCCGTTGGGGTAAACAGGTGATGGAGTGCTTGTTTCCCCCAGGTAGCGGGGTACCGC
>JAGLCZ010000023.1 GCA_023145975.1 Candidatus Hydrogenedentota bacterium
CCATGTCCCATAGCAAAAAAATCGCCCAATGGTGCTTCCACCGACGGCTCCTCTTCATCGTCCCAATACATCCGCAATACCAGTAAGCGAGAGTAATTTCGGTCTGTTGCTGCCACGGTATTCCAGATATGATTTATCACCCCGGGACCTTCCAGCTCAGCAATGGTAATCGTTTCTCCCGCCACAATGGGTCTTGCATCCCCATTGCCGGATTCCAGGTTAGGATCACAAGAGGAAGACCGCATTGTTTCACCACTTTTCAGAAGAGCAAGTCCATTGAGCGGATTGCCTGACGAAATACGATACTCCCGGGTCTGACATGCCGTAAATATGAGCGCCACCCCAAAAGCAACAATAAGAGTTATTAGATTTTTCATAACACAGTCTTTCTAAAAGTTAAGGTATCCATTACCAATAAATTCGATTACAAAAGACAAAAGCAATTTCTATCTATAACATGTCTAAAGAGAACTTAGATAAATCATCGAGAATAATATCTGCGCGACTATAGTCTTGTACAGGACGATCAGAACGGGAAAGTGCCACACCATACATACCTGCATCTTTTGCCGCACAAATCCCCGCATTGGAGTCTTCGAATACAACACAATGTTCGGGAATGACTTTCGCTATTTCAGCAGCACGCTGATAACATGCTGGATGGGGCTTGCCTGGATGATAGTCTTCATGCCCCAGATAAAAATCCACAATAGTACCAATTCCCATAATATCCATGGCTGCTTCCACATCCTGACGGTAGGAACCGGATACCACGGCAACGGGATGTTTTTCTGCAAGTTGACGCAGTAAATGAATGGAAGTTGTGATACAAATATCACGGTTATCACGTAGTTTCAAAAAGTGTGGTTCCAACAATACGCCCATCTCGTCAAGAGTCCATGGAAGATCAGAAACTTTCCTTTTAAAGCGCTTATATATTTCCGGCCAGGAAATACCATAAACCATTCTTAACGCCTGATCCCGGGAAAGGGCATAACCGTGTTCGTGTGCAAGCGACTCCATTGCTTCTACCCACAAAATCTCCGTATCCACCAGGGTGCCATCCAAATCAAAAAAATAAGCCTGTATCATATAATATCTTTCTAAATCACGGTGCAGCTGGAATGTCCTTTAAGCAGTATATTTTTCTTATGCATCCATAGATCCTGCAAGCCATGCTTGTAATTTCCTCAAAAGAAGATACATCACCGGTTCCGGTTTATCTCTTCTCATTTATCTTCTGATTCAGAACCGTTACCGACAACGTTTGGACTTTCTGTAATAAAGGCAGCAAGCTTATCCCAATAGGCAAAAACAATCCAAAGCATAAAAGGCAAGGTCAGAAAAAACTGTGCAATAGCAGTGGGAATTTCGCTTCCAGTAGTCATAATGCTAAAAAAACGCAATGCCAAAATAATAAATGCAACATGGAAAAAACAGAGGATTCCACATCCATAAATAAGAATCAGGAGGCGTCTCTTCCAGGTAATACCAGCAGTTGCCAACACCAGTGCAATATAAGGGGGAAGATTTGTTACGAGCAAGGCGATGGACATTGTGCGCTGATGCCCTGCTATGATAAAAGTCAACGTCGTATTTGTATTCAAAAGCCCGGACACATCGATACTACCTGATTCAATAGGCATACCAAAAATATCTTTAAGGGGCATACCGGTCACTTGAAGCAACGCTTTCCCATACCAGGGCAGGAAAAGCCACCATAACACCACCAGTACAGCAACAAAGAGAATAAATTTAATGCAAAACAGCGGAATACTCCATCGTGCTGATTTGGTGCTCATGTGCGTCTTCCTTTCACTATATACTCCACCCATAGCAACCATACTGCAACCACAAAAACAATATAAATCACCTGCCACACATATTCATGAGCAAAACTAAACCATATCCGCCCCCGACTCTGATCCATTGCCCCTATCACTGCGAGAACAGTCAAACGAAATATATTTACCCCATACATAATAGGAGTACCCACAATAAGCCCTATCAGACGTTTTCGCCACAAAGTTGGAAAGGAGATAACTGCCGCCAGAAAGATGGCCATAATCTCTATGGCGCCACATTCGGGTACAAGAATAAACGAAAAGGACAAGGTTGTGTCTTTCTCAGTATTTTCTTTCTGCACACGCATTGCACGCTGCCTGGCACGTAATTCACGCAATTCCTTCTGTAAAGGTGCCAATTGCTTTTTTCGTGAGGATAAATTAAGTTCATGATTGCTTTGCAACTCATTTATCTTCCCGGAAAGTATTGATGTGCGGGATAAAATTCCGGGGCGCAATATAAACTGTACACGAGGTCCACTTGGTCGCGGCGTCGGACTCCGCCGTGTTTCCAATGCACGGTAAGACCAGCGTTCCCATGCTGTCAGAGGACCGGTAGGAGCGGCTGCAATCTCTTCCGGAACGGCAAGCTCACACCCCTCACTCCATGCTGTAATTGCTGCACGCATTTCCTGAGGATTATGCTTTCCAAAAGCATACGGCTCTACTTCTGCTTGACCAATTATGTCAAGTACCCAAGCGGTATCTTTAGCAGCTTCAAACAAATAACGATCATTCAAGCGGGTATGTGCAGCATAGCGGTATGAAACCAACAAGCTAAGAGCAATACACACAAAACCCAGCACAAAACGAACAATGCGTTTTCTGTTTTCCCGTGCAAATTCTATATCCGCTTCTCGCATTTTTTTATTATCATGTCCATCGGTCATTTCCGATTTGGATCCCTCTGGTAAAATATCATTTATAGTACACATCTAACCCGTACTGCAGGGTGTAAGTATGCCATAAGCGTTTTAGAAACAACAAATAAATCATGTGCAATCCAACAGAAATATTGACTTTCCCTTGCTATTTTCAGTACAGTACCCATCGCAAGTGCCGGAGTGGTGGAATTGGCAGACACGCATGGTTCAGGTCCATGTGCTCGCAAGGGCGTGAAGGTTCAAGTCCTTTCTCCGGCACCATTTTTGTATGTATGGAAGCCGCAATGTATAAAGCATTGCGGCTTTTTCTATTTTGGAAATTATCGTATTTTTTGGGTTTACATCCTTGAAAGCAGTACTATACAGGAAATAGGCAATAGAACCCTTATGGAGCCAAGCACCCTTATGGAAAGTAAAGAATCAAAGAAACACACTTTTATCGCTCAAGACAAGACTTTGCCCTTTGTCGGTGTGGAGGAAATAGACGCAGCATGTCTTGAATGCTTCGACTATGAATATGCCAATACCCCTTCCGGTCAAACTATGGAAATTGTTACGAAAACAGATGAGTTCACGTCCGTATGCCCGTTTTCAGGACTACCCGATTTTGCACAGATAATTATATCTTATGTACCCAATCAACACTGCCTGGAATTGCGATCCCTAAAGTATTACCTGCTTTCCTATCGTAATGTGGGTGTCTGGTATGAGCATTTGATAAATCATATGCTTGAAAATCTGGTAGATGCCTGTAAGCCAAGGCAAATGAAAATAGAAATTATTTGCAAAGCCCGAGGCGGTCTCACCAGTACTGTTACCGCTCGTTACAATGCAGTAATGCCAACTTAATACATACTGTCGTATAATTCAATTTTCTGTGTTCGATAACAGTAAAATCCATTATTATAAAGCATCTAATGAAAACAGGAACCATTACAAAACGCCATCCTTATCTCCTGCCTGCCATTGTGTTGGTGGTGGCTGCTGTGCTGCGAATCGCCTATATGGCGGAAATCATTCACACCCCCGGGTTCAGCCATCCCATTTACGACCCGGAATATAATGAACACTGGGCACGCGGTATTGTTACCGGAGACTGGACCCCTCCATTAGGTGTAAATGATCCGGAAATTACGTCAACCCCCCATGGTCGACCTCCCGGCTACCCCTGGTTTCTAGCAGTAATCTATACTGTTTTTGGGGTAAATGACTACGCCCCCCGCGTAATACAAATGATGCTGGGAGTATTTAATGCACTTCTTCTTTACCTCATTGGAAAACGTCTTTTCGGGGATTCTACAGGTTTTGCCGCAGGATTATTTATGGCTGCCTATTGGGTCTTCCCCTATTTTGAAGGGCTGCTGACCTACCCTGCGCTGGTAACTTTTTTTCTTTTGTGCCTAATCTTAGCGTTGGAAAAATGGGTGCAGAAAAAATCACTTTTTTGGGTGGCAGCTGCAGGTGTACTACTGGGCTGCTTTGCCTTACTCCGACCGAATGTACTGCTCTTTGCACCGATTCTTGCGATCTGGATGGTATGGGTTCTCCTGCGAAAAAAGAACAAATACCGGATTATTCTGATTTCCCTTTCCACGCTTATTATTGCCTGCATAGCCGTATTGACCCCTGCATTCATACGGAATTATATCGTTGCCAAGGATGTGGTATTTATTTCTTCCTACGGTGGTATTAACCTCTACGTAGGAAATCATCCAGAAGCATCGCTGGTAGAACCGAAAATCCCCGAACTCATGGAACTGGCAGGCATAGAAAACTGGACCTGCTTTGATTATCCTGCAATTGTGCGCGGTATCGCAGCAAAGGAAGGAAAAGAACACATTTCTTTTTCTGAGGCAAACCGTTACTTCTATAATAAGGCATTTGCTTTCATTTGGGAACGCCCCGATACTTTCCTGAGAAATCTCTTTAGAAAGGGATTGCTATTCTGGGGTCCCCATGAAATTACAAACGATACCGTAATGGAATACGACAAGCGTTTCTCGCCGATCCTCCGCTTTCTACCTGGATTCCCCTGGTTTGCCGCTCTCTTTTTCTTTGGTTCAGGTATAGCATTATCCAAAATAAAAAAACAAAAAACAGAACAAAGTAAAAACAACACTGAAATTATTATATTGCTTTGGCTATATATTGGCACCTACTTTTTATCTGTCATCCTTTATTTTGTTGCTGGGCGTTACCGTGTCCCCATCATCCCCGTGATGCTTCTCTTTGCAGGTCTTGGTATTACGTGGATTACTACTGCTATAAGAAAAAAAAATATGCACCGCGTTGGAGTCGGAATCGGTGTGCTTGCTGTTCTATGCCTTATATTTCATTGGAATCCTACTGGCTATATCCCCAGTCAGAGCACGTGGCACCTACGTACAGCATTGGCATATAGCGC
>JAGLCZ010000230.1 GCA_023145975.1 Candidatus Hydrogenedentota bacterium
CAAACCCGTTGGCGCAATGTCATTCGTTTCGTAGGCAGTAAAACCCAGGATATAAGGTGGCGTTGCTGTTTTGGTGATGCGGAGACGCAATGTTGTTACCTCGATCTTATCAAACATTACGATGCGTTTATAGCCGATGGCATCACCGCGAGCCAGGAGTCGCCATTTTCCGTTGATTTCTCCCTCGATATGATACTTTCGGACAGCATGACCGCGCCGGATATCTTCCTGGATAACCACATGGGTAACAGGGGTTGGCTTATCAAAAGACAGGTCGAATTGTTTCCCTTTCCCATGGGCAGGTTCTCCTTTTCTGTTTGCGTAGAGTCGCTGAATAGCGGTGCCGAATTCGCGGTACCGGGTGAGATGCGATTCCGGAATAAGCCCGGACGTGTCTGGAGTGGCGTCAAGGAGCAGTACTCCACCCCGCCCCACGGACGTGAGGTAGATATTCATGAGTGTGTCCAGGGACTTAATCATGTGGTCTGTGTCAGAACCCCAGAACCATTTGTGGTCGAGCAGGGTGGTATCCATTTCCATGGGGAGCCATACATCACCGTTGGGATCGGAATGTGCGCCTGTGGCAATGCCCGACAGGGCATCCACACGTTTTACCGTTTGCCAGGCAGGTTCGGGGGCGATACCTTTTTCGTTGCCGGGCCAGCGCAGCGTGGCATGGGGGCCTTGGAAGCTCATCGCTTTTGGGGCATATTGCCTGATAATATCGCCCAGTTCAATGATGCAGCTGCCGTCGAACCAGAGTTCCGATATCTCGCCATAGTTCGTGAGTACTTCGGTCCATTGCTGACGCAATACTTTGTTGTACCCTTCCTGCTTTTTGGGATCAGCAGTCTTGCCGCCGCTTCCGATACCCGCACCCCACAGGTCATCCCCGGGGTAAATATAGACACCGAGTTTCAGGCCGTGGCGTTTACAGCTGTCCGAGAGTTCACCAAGCAAATCACCTTTCCCGTCTTTCCAGGCAATGTTGCGCACACAATATTCCGTGGTTGCTGTGGGCCACCAGCAGAATCCACCGGTATGCTTTGCCACGAACAGGATTTGTTTCGCGCCAAAGGATTTCGCCGCTTCACACCACTGGTTGGTATCGAGTTTCGCCGGATTGATTTGGTCCAGCGGCGTGGAATGATCATCGTATTCACGCCCCTGCCAGGTGCAGGGATCAATGCACAGGAACATTTCGATTTCCATCTCGTGCCAGGATATCTGTTCCGGTGTGGGTATGCCGGGTTCTGCAGTTGCGGAAAGTGTGATTCCAAGAAAAAGCAGGGAGGAGAGTATTAAGTTCATATTTATATTCCTGTAGCGGAGTTGAGGACAACGACTGGTCATTGCATGGAAATATAGAAACAGACTGTATATTAATGGCTCTTCTACGTTTTTTGCCGCGATCCATAGTTAGTGGAAACATAAAGCACAGTATCTTATGATTACCCAATAATCAGCAATGCGATAAAGGGCGTGAGGCTGAAGAAGATAAATATTACTTTGAACAGCCCCAGAAAACAATACAGCACTACGCCAAAGGTTTCTCGGGAACCTGGAAACCACCTTTTCTGCGTGCGATAAATAAGGTCTGGAAGGAACAGTACCGGTATAGACCAGAGGAGCAGCACGGTACCATTTATGATAGTGCACCACATGAAGAAATTTGTCAGCAATTGGATATCCATAGTATTCCTTTCTTTTCGGGTTACGTATAATCAATCCATTTTGATTGTACGTTCGTTTCAGTATAGCACAGCCCTGCAATGAGGCGTTTTATGCTCTTCTTCTGTTATATCTGTATCAGACATAAGTCTATAGAGTCGGCACTCGCCTCACCGTCATCCCGGTTTCTCCCATCGACGCACGAGATGCGGGAATACTGGGATCCACGAATCTACAGGATTCGCCTGGGTAGTCCGTCATTGCGAACGCAGTGCGGCAATCTGGTATTACGCGATGTTTTTTTTGGAAATGAGATTGCGTCACTACGTTCGCAATGACGAGGATTGGAAGCGGTTGTGTATTTCTTATGGATTCCGGTATTTTATG
>JAGLCZ010000231.1 GCA_023145975.1 Candidatus Hydrogenedentota bacterium
ATGTCCCATCGGAAACGCTGGATTGCATTTGGACGCACCACCACCGGCACATTGTATATTGATGCAGGTGCTCATAATGCGTTGTTACATAAGGGAAAGAGCTTGCTGCCGGCTGGCATTGTGCGCGTGGAAGGTAAGTTCAGCGCTGGCGCCGCCGTGCGTATTGTGACTGGGGAGGGGTGCGCCATAGCCCGTGGACTGACCAACTACAGCAGCGAAAATATTGATGCCATAAAGGGGCGAAAAAGCACAGAAATTGCTGCGATACTGGGGGGGAAAGACTTTGATGAAGTAATACACCGCGACAACATGGCATTTTTCTAATGTGGGAGGGTATACAAATCCTTTAAAGCCTTTTGTAACAGATGGTTACGTAAAAGGCTAATTTAGGCATCTGCTTCAACGGGCTCAGCTAACAGGGTTACTTCATCTTTCACAATAAGGCAGTCATCCCGACCGTAGATTGCGAACTTTTTGCATCCCTGCTCCCGTGCCTCATCTTCAACAAAGCCCTGCATTGCTTCGCGCCAGCCCCGTAATTCTTCAGTCTCCCACAGTTTTGCTTCTTGCTTTGTTAAGGTATATCGCCAAATCACCCGTGCCATGATGAGATACTCCCGTCCTGTAAAAAGTTGTGTTAAAAGTCGCCCTTGATCTTGGAATTATGCCACCGTGTTTAGCATAATTCAGTGCTAACTACCTTATTTAGTATAACATAATTGCTATACTGCGTCAAGTTTTTACTGAAAGTTTCTTGGTCCAAATGAAATATTCGTGTCGCTATTGCTTTGATTCCCGTTAATCGTATACAGTAGCGGATATTTTGTATTTACTTTTTCATTAGTGTAACGCAGGAAATATTTCTATTATGAACACTCTTAATGTAGGCGTTATCGGTGCCGGACATCTTGGCTTCCACCATGCCCGATTATATCATGCTATGGAGGGGGTTACCCTTGCGGGTGTGGCGGATCCGGATGAGGGGGCACGTGCCCGAATTCAGAAGGAATTTGACGGTATACCTGTATATACTTGTGCTGAGGACCTCTTTGCTGCCGGTGTGGATGCCGTTTCCATCGTGGCACCGACGGGAAAACACTTTGCGCTTACCCTGCTTGCGCTGAATGCCGGTATTCATGTACTGGTCGAGAAGCCTATGGCGGCAACGGTAGCAGAAGCGGAGGCGATGGTCGTTGCTGCAGAACAGGCATCGCGTATTCTGCAGGTGGGTCATATTGAACGCTTTAATGGTGCTGTTATGGCACTTTTTGATGCAGAAATGTCGCCGCGCTTTATGGAATGCCATCGTCTGAGTCCTTTTCCGGGGCGGGGTACCGATGTGAGTGTGGTTCTTGATCTGATGATCCACGATCTTGATATTGTATTACGGCTGGCAGGCTCCGAAGTGGTACAGGTAGACGCCGTGGGTGTGCCTGTTTTCTCTGTGGAGGAGGATATTGCCAATGTACGCCTTCGTTTTGCATCAGGCTGTGTTGCCAATCTTACCAGCAGCCGTGTTTCCATGGAGGGAATGCGTAAAATACGGATTTTTGATCCCAATGCGTATGTATCAACTGATTACAGTGCGCAGGAAGTAGTGGTATACAGCAAAAAAGGGGGGGCGCTGCCGTCGGAGGGAAACCCCATGGAACACATCGTTATTACGCCGTTACCTGTGCGCAAAGATGAACCCCTGAAACTTGAGTTAGAGGCGTTTGTTTCGTGTATACGTACCGATACCGCCCCGCTGGTATCCGGTGAGGACGGTTTGCGTGTTTTGAAATTGGCATGGCGTATTATTGACGCGATTCGGGAGCAGCTGTGAAGCACGTTTTTTTTATAGCCGGAGAGTCTTCAGGGGATATGCACGGTGCTAATTTGATTCGTGCGCTGCGTAGTGCCGACCCTGATATCCAATGTGCCGGACTTGGGGGCGTGCGGATGGCTGATGCGGGTATGGAATTGGTCTATGATTTGGCAGGGGATGCGATCATGGGTTTTGTTGAGGTGCTTAAGAAAGCATTGCCCATTCGGCGGTTATTTCTTGATACCCTGGAAAGACTACGGCGTGATCCTCCTGATTGCCTTGTGTTGATAGATTACCCGGGTTTTAATATTCGTTTTGCAAAGGCAGTATATGAACTGGGCATTCCGGTGGTCTATTACATCAGTCCCCAGGTCTGGGCGTGGAAACGCAAGCGCTTGCATACACTGGCACAGGTTGTGCGTAAGATGCTCGTAATTTTTCCTTTCGAGGAAGAGTTGTATCGGGATCAGGGGGTGGATTGTGTTTATGTGGGGCATCCGCTGGCGGATCAAGTAGCGCAGTACACCCTTCCGGCAGTGTCTACTCAGGAACGAATGACTATCGGACTGCTGCCCGGAAGTCGTGAGCAGGAGATCAGGCGTATTGTACCCGTTATGGCGGAGGTGGGTGCAGGTATACTGGAAGAGTATCCTGAAGCGCAGTTCCTGGTTCCCTGTATAAACGAAACACGCGCACAACAGGCGCGCACGCTTTTTGGAGATTTGCCCGTAGATTTGCGGGTTGGCGGCATGTACGATGTGCTTTCCCAATCACGCTGCTGCCTGGTCGCATCGGGAACAGCGACTATTGAGACGGCACTTTTCGGGGTGCCTATGGGCATCATGTATCGGGTTAATCCCATCAGTTACTATCTTGCCCGGATGCTGGTACACATTCGTTATATCGGCATGGTGAATATTTTGGCAGAACGGCAGATCGCTCCCGAATTTATACAGCATACTGCTACGGTTGATCATATTCTTCCCTTTATGCTGGATATTATTAAGGAGGGAGAAGTACGCAATCGTATGCTTGCCGATCTACGGGAAATCCGTGTTCGTCTTGGGGGACGAGGTGCTTCGAGACGCGCTGCCGAACAGATTCTGCAGCTGTTGGGTTAATGGGGAATAGTTACCTATAATATTGGATATTTGCCGGTAACAGTTTAGCTTTTCCCGTGTATGTTGTTCACGGTTTACCGTGCTCTTTGGGTTATCTTCTGGTTTTTAGATTTTTCTTTTACCGAGAACAGGAGATATGATTTCAGGAGAGAGAGCTCACAAATGTAACTTTGGAACGAGCGGGTAATGCCAACTA
>JAGLCZ010000232.1 GCA_023145975.1 Candidatus Hydrogenedentota bacterium
TAACCTGCTGGAGTGAAAACGGTTGATATCATGCGGTATAACGCTTCGATAACATTGATTACCTGCAGGATAACATCGAGCACGGTCAATATATCCTGCGCCGGTGCCGGAATTCGTTTGATTGTTTGTCTTGGCATGTTGCTTTTTCCTTACTTGTAACAAATATCCTGAGTTACTATCCCAAAGTCATTATATGGATTATAGCACAAGTTAGTTTGAAAGAGGAATTCAATACTAGTTTTCCTATCACGCTTTAATCAAGGGCAAAAGTTTTTTGAATTCAGGAGTGCCGGCTTGGCGTAATAGCTCAAATATGGCCATCTCTACTGTTACACATATTGCTCCGGCTTGTTGCATGCGTGCCATTCCTGCTTTATATTCTTCTTTCCTGCTGGAAACGATTGCATCCTGCAGCAGGTATACTTCATAGCCGTCGTCAAGTGCATCAAGTGTCGTTTGCAGTATACAAATATGTGCTTCCATTCCTGTTATCAGTATTTGCTTTCTTCCCGTTTCAGCAAGTACAGCCTTAAAAGTATCATTAGCAAGGCAGCCGAATTCAATTTTCGGCATTCTTATTGTATCACCAAGAAGTTCTTTAATGCCTGTATTTGTTGCTCCAAACCGTTCTGGATATTGTTCTGTAACGAGGGTTGGGATTTTAAGAGTCTGGGCTGCTTTGATTATTCGGGTGGCTTGCCGAAGATATTTTTCTACAACTTTATCTGATTTGGGCATGAAAATATCTTGAATATCCAATACAATTAGGATTGCCTGATCCTGTAGAAGCATAGAAATCCCTTCTGGCTTAATTAGTGTTATCCCTTGCGGGGATGGCGACTGTTTTCTTCACGAATGGCGCTTGCTTTGTAGAACAGTGCTGGCTCAATGATGGGACTATGCAGCCCGTCTGTTTCCATGTCACCATAGGTAACGCGTCCACGGTAGGTACGGTTGGAGAGAATAATAGCAATTGCTTGGCGTGACCAGTTGTTTTTCTTGCGTGTAAATATTTTTTCGTTGTGTAGAAATGCAACAACTTTTCCTGTGCTTGCTGTGCGCACATATTCCCGAAAAATCATGCGAACCACTTCTGCTTCCCGGTCATCAATGAGTAAGGGCTTGTTTTCGTCGGTGTTACGTTTATAACCGTAAGGGGCTGGACCTGTTCCATAGTGCCCCTGCTGAACAGCAGTCAACTGTCCACGCTTAACTTTATAGCCATGCGTGGTATGAGTTGTCTGTTTTTGAGGCCTATTTTTTTCGACCTTACTATTTTCAGCCCGATGTTCCATTTTTTATAGCTTTGTAATGTGTTCTACCTGTTTGCACATCAAACGCTGACTATTCATAAACCAATTCAGAAAGAGTATTTGTTTATGAAAGACAGCCATAATCAATTACGTGGAAACTACCCAAGTCCACACTGATTATTCTACGCTGTTTTAGATCAAATGTCAAGAGTTTATTGCAGGCAAGCTGAAATAGCGGTAAAAAACGATATTATTTGCTATAAATAGCTTCCTGAACACCTATTCAGAGTGTTTCATAACATACTATGCTGATATAATGACTTTGTTTGTAGTGGAATAGTTTCAAAATGGTCAGGAGTACCTGAGATAATTATGGACAAGATACTGAAAATTGCACTGGTAGGAGCAGGTATGTTTGGGGGGGATGTGCATTTGCGTTCCTATTGTCAGTTCGAACAAAGCGGTTTGTTACC
The DNA here is from genome assembly GCA_023145975.1 of Candidatus Hydrogenedentota bacterium. Lineage (GTDB taxonomy): Bacteria > Hydrogenedentota > Hydrogenedentia > Hydrogenedentales > CAITNO01 > SLFT01. The sequence goes on from JAGLCZ010000232.1 coordinate 1,727, forward strand.
TTGGCTCGGGCGGTTGGGACTTGATCCAATGGCGCGTAAATTAGGGGATATTGCCATAGAATTCGTGGCATTGGGGACACGTACAGAGGAAACGGGTATCCGTCGGAAAGAAGAATTCCGGAAGTGTGGAATGGATTTTCGTACTTATTATGGGGAAACACCCTGGGTGGATATTCTTCGGGATTTTCCGGATTTGGATATTTTGGCAGTAGCAACTCCTGACCACTTGCATACACAGCCCATCCTGGCAGCATTAGAAGCGGGTGTACATGTAATTACCGAAAAGCCGCTGGCTTTGGATGCTAATGAGGCGGATGCGGTATTGGCGGCTTCCAGAAAGGCGGAGCGCTTTGTCGGTGTGGATATGCATAAGCGTTACGATCCGGATCATTTGCGTATTCGGGATGAAATTGCCCAGCGTATCGGGGAACCTCTGTACGGGATTGCATTACTTGAAGAGCCGTTAGAGGTTTCAACACAGGTTTTTAGAAGTTGGGCAGAAAAAAGCGATCCATTCAGTTATGTCGGGTGTCATTGGACAGATTTATTCATTGCAAATTTTAAAGTTAAACCTGTATCGCTTCATGCAGTGGGACAGAAGAAAAAATTGATTGAGGAATATGGCATCGATGCTTTTGATGCTGTTCAGGTTAAGGTGCAGTTTGATAACGGCATGAGTATCGATTTTCATAACAATTGGATATTACCTGATTCTTTTGAGGGACCTGTAAACCAGGAAAGTCGTTTGTTTGGTGTTAATGGTGTGGTAGAATCTGATACGCAGTATCGTGGTTTACGTTTTGTAACAGGTGATGCAGGGATGCGTACAGCCAATGTTCATATGACTCGGGATATTCGACGTGAAGATGGTTCATTGGCATATTGTGGGTATGGGGTGGACAGCATAGTCGTTTGCGTGGAAAAAATAGCGGAAATGAAATTTTTGGCGAAGAAACTTGATGATATTGCAGGTACCTATCCTGATGTTCCGGAGGCTCGTCTTTCCGTGTTGATCGTTCATGCTGCCAGAGAAGTGGTAAAGCGGAATCATGCTTACATAGAACAGGGAAAAGGTGCACCGGTGACAGCATTATTTAACAATGACGGTATTACTGTTTTTGATCCTTATGCAGGAAAGAGTATTATCTATTCTACACCAGTTTGAATGTCATCGTATGTGGATAGATTATTCGTTTCTTGTGCATAGGGTACCACAGGAAATATAGATGGTATTATGAAGGGACGAGTAGACTAAAGTTAAACAGCCTGATGGATAGGAGTATTATGGTTGCAATCGTTACACATAGTTTGTCCAAGACTTTTAAGTCGTTGGGCAAAGCGTCGGTACACTCGGTAACCGATTTGAATTTAAATATTGAGGAGAACGAGGTATTTGGTTTTTTGGGGCGTAATGGCGCCGGGAAAACCACTGCAATAAAATTATTGGCTGGATTGCTCAAGCCAACCAAGGGAAGTGCCGCTCTTTTTGGAGTTGATACGCGCTTAGCTCATGCCCGCAGCATGATGGGGTATTTGCCGGAGCATCCCTATTTTTATGAATACTTGACACCTCGGGAGACTATCGCTTTTTATGGTCGTTTGCGGGGGTTGAATAGCAAAGAACGGAAGAGTGAGTGGGAAAGAATAAGTGAGCTGCTTGATTTGCGCGATATTGCTGATAGGCGAATACGTGGTTTCTCCAAAGGGATGAGACAGCGTGTTGGCTTTGCAGTTGCACTTGTAGGTGATCCCCCGCTTCTGATCCTTGACGAACCCATGAGCGGCCTGGATCCTTTGGGACGACGCATGATTAGAGAACTTATTCTGCAATTACGAGATCGGGGAAAGACTATTTTTTTTAGTAGTCATGTACTCAGCGATGTAGAGGAGATTTGTGTACGTGTGGGCATTCTTGTTTCTGGTCGACTTGCGGCTTGTGATCGTATAGATAAGTTGGTGGGAAATACGGCTAAGTCCGTCGAAATATGTGCAACAGGACTGGATGATCTTTTCTGCAGGAAGCAGAGCAACTTTATTTTGGAATATGAGGAACGCAAGGAAGGGGGGTATCGATTGGTGGTCAGGGATACGGAACTGGCGAATATACTTGCCATGGAAATAAATCAGCAAGGTGGTACACTGCTGTCTATGCATCCGGTACAGGAAACGCTTGAAGACTTTTTTGCGCGTATTCAGGATAGTGCTTCTGATATCGCACTTGCGGAGGGATAATAGTATGAATCGTATTTTTGCAGTGGCGGACAATACATTTCGCGAGTCTATACGAGACAAAGTTCTTTATGTACTGCTGTTTTTTGCGGCAGCAACGATTCTCGGCTCAAAGGTATTGGGATGGATTAGTATTGGACAGGATATTAAAATTATCAAGGACATTTGTTTGGCATCCATGTCCCTGTTTGGTGTGCTGATTTCAATTTTTATTGGTACGAGTCTAGTTTATAAAGAAATTGATAAAAAAACGTTGTATACCATTTTGGCACAGCCGTTGCATCGTTATGAATTTGTACTGGGAAAATACCTCGGCTTGCTATTGGTTTTGGCACTGTCATTACTCATAATGACGGGCGTTTCTACTGTCTATCTGGTGATGATGGGTGGTGTCACAGGGGTAATCTGGTTTCAGGCGATTTTTCTCATTTATTTAAAATTGGTTTTGATAACCGCATTTGCAATTTTTATGTCCGCATTGGTATCTCCGATTATGGGTGCCGTTATTGTTTTTTTTCTGTATGTACTGGGGCATGCTACAGAAGTGCTGAGGAATTTGCCACCGCAATTTGAAGGAACAGCGTCTGAGAAGATTCTTGAGATCGTGTACTTTGTGGTTCCCAACTTAAATACCTTTAATTTACAATCTGAAGCGGCTAACAACGTTCCAGTGGCAAGTTCATTCGTGATCTTTGCTTTGCTTTATGGGCTGGCATGGACTGCTATGCTGCTTATTTTAGCATGTCTGACTTTTGAAGGAAGGGATGTATGAGCGGTCGCGGAAGAAAAATAATTCTGGCGCTTATAGCAGTTATGCTGTGTTATGCAGTGGCAGTAACTGCCCTTATGGGCGTGGATAATACACGTGTTACTGAGGGTATGGATGAGGTGTTGTATCTTCCTAACGAGGAATTGCTTTCCTATTTTACTGCGGGACTGAATGCGGTCGTTGCAGATTTTATTTGGCTTAACTGTATTCAATATACGGCACTTGAGAATCGTGGCAAGCGAAATTTTACCTGGTTGGAACGCATGGTGGTTACAGCGACTCGTTTGGATCCTTATTTTGTTGATGTTTATCGTTTTGGTGCTATTTTCCTTTCCGCTTTGCGTGCTGATCCGGATGCCAGTTTGCGTTTGGCGCACGAGGGTATGAAGAGCAATCCTCAGGATTGGAAAATACCTTATGAAGCGGCTATGAATTATTTGCTTAATAAACGCGAAGAGCCGCGATCGCGTTATTTTGCAGGGCAATACTTGAACATAAGCGCTGCTACCGGGTGTGCCATTAGTGGTGTGGTAAACCTTGCGGCGAAGCTGCAGGATGAGTTTGATCTTACTGAAATCGAAAAAGATATGTGGTATGAGATGCTTGATAGTGAGGACAAGTTCATTAGCGAACTGGCACAGAGAAAACTGATCGAAATCGAGTTGCGTAATGCCTGCGGTATACTGAATGAACGGTTGGAAATGTTTAGCAAAAAAACGGGACGTCCACCACGTTCTCTGGATGAGATGGTAGAAGCAGGATTTATTTCTTCAAAGCCCGAAGGTCTGTTGGGCGGTTATTTCTTTATTGGCGAAGATAACAAGGTCTATAATAGCATCCTGTTGGAAGATCGGGTACTCCGTTCCAAAAATGTGTTGATTACCAACGTCGGTTTTTATCAGGAAAAATATGACGCTTGGCCTGAATCGCTGGAGAAGATAGTGGAGGTCGGGTTACTCGAAGAGATTCCTGTGCATCCCTGGCCGGGACGAGAATGGAAATACAATTCCCAATTCGGCGAAATCGAATGACGGCAGTATGCTGTAAACCTTGGTTATTTCATGTTAGATCGCGATAACAAACCTGCCATAGTGCAGTCTGATAGGTCCATTTTGCTGGAGACGGACGGTCCGAATTTTGAAGAGGCCCGTGATTGTTTGGCTGCGTTTGCAGAACTCATCAAATCTCCGGAGCATATCCATACCTATCGTGTTAGCTCCATTTCTCTATGGAATGCCGCAGCGGCAGGAATGACTTCCCACGAGATTGTTGATAGCTTAGAACGGTTTAGTCGTTATGAAATTCCCCAGAATATCATTGTTGATATTCATGATCAGGTGGCTCGCTATGGTCGACTAAAACTCTACCGTACCGAGGAGGGCGGTTTGGCACTTCATTCAGAAGAGCCTATGTTGATTGCAGAATTACTTAGTCATCGATTGCTCCGGAATTATACTTGTGGCATTGCCGCAGGTAATCGAATTTTGGTTAAGCCGGAAGATCGTGGTAATGTAAAATGCGCACTGATTAAACTGGGTTTCCCCGTGGAAGACTTGGCAGGGTACGCTGATGGGGCTCCTCTTGAAATTGCATTGCGACCTGCCACCGTGAATGGAAATGAATTCGGATTGCGAAAATACCAACGTGAATCGGTAGACGCATTTTATATGAACGGTTCTAATCGGGGGGGGAGCGGGGTGGTGGTCTTACCTTGTGGTGCAGGTAAAACAGTTGTTGCTATTGGAACTATTGTGGCAGTTAAGTCGCATACTCTTATTCTTGCAACAAATACAGTTGCCTTACGCCAATGGAAAAATGAGCTTCTGGATAAGACGACTCTGCGCGAAGAAGATATTGGGGAATATAGTGGTGCTGAAAAAGTGATTAGACCCATTACTATTGCAACCTATCAAGTGCTAACCTATCGTAAAACAAAGGACAGCGAATTCATCCATTTTGACATCTTTAACCAGGGGCAATGGGGGCTTATCGTGTATGATGAAGTTCATCTGTTACCTGCGCCGGTGTTTCGTGCAACATCGGGCATACAGGCAAAACGCCGTTTGGGTTTGACTGCCACGCTGATCAGGGAGGACGGTCGTGAAGAGGATGTTTTTAGTCTTATAGGACCTAAAAAATATGATGTACCCTGGAAAGTTCTTGAAAAACAAGGGTGGATAGCACAGGCCGTTTGCACTGAAATTCGTGCCCCTCTTCCTGCTGGTCAGCGTATTGAGTATGCAGTTGCTCCAAAGCGGCAGAAATACAGAATTGCATCAACGAATCCTGTTAAGGTATCTATTTGTGAATCTTTGGTGGAGCGGCATCGCGCAGATAATATACTTATTATCGGGCAGTATATCGATCAGCTGCAGGTATTGGCAAAGCATTTCGATGTGCCCATTATTACAGGCAAGACACCTCTGAAGCAGCGCGAAGAACTTTATGCTGCATTTCGCAGGGGCGAGATAAAATTGATGATTGTTTCCAAGGTAGCCAATTTTGCCATAGATTTGCCTGATGCTAACGTGGCGATACAGGTAAGCGGAACCTTTGGGTCGCGGCAGGAAGAAGCACAGCGTTTGGGGCGTATTCTCCGACCGAAGTCTACCCCCGGCGCAATTGCCAACTTCTATTCCGTAGTATCAAAAGATACTTGTGATCAAGAGTTCAGTCTAAAAAGGCAGCTTTTTCTCACAGAACAGGGCTATCGCTATGAAATTATAAATGCGGATGCCTTGTGATTCAAAAATGTATATTTATTGAAGGTGAAAGTTTTTATTTGTTATGAATGACTACGCCTGGTGTCATGCGGAAAAAGGAGAATAGTATGGGAATGGTGACGGCGATACTACTAATAGGAATGACTCTGACCATGCCTGCTTTTTCGGAAAATCAGGAAGTTCTTTTTGAAGACAATTTTGAAAAGCACTTAGGGAGTGAGTGGACATGGTTGCGTGAAAATAAGGAGGATTGGCGTATTACCGATAGGGGACTTGAAATATGTGCCCGTCCTGGCGATGCCGTTTCTGTAAAGAATGCGTTGCTCCTTACCGTTCCTGAAGCGAATGGTTCTGTAGTAATTTTCGAAGTGACTATTACTTACAGCACAGATCTGACACAACAGTTTGAGCAGGCAGGTATTACCTGGTATACAAATGGGATACCTGTATTTAAACTGGTGCATGAACGTATTGATGGTGACTATTATATTATTCCCGGTCGTGTTCCGGCGGAGAATAACAGCGTGCGTTTACGACTTGAAGTGCAAGATAAAACGTATATTGCAAAATTTCGTAATCAGGGGGAAAAAGAGTATCGCATTGTAGCTGAGGGTGATTTGGCGGCGGGAAAAAAGAATCAGATTAGTCTGCAAACCTATCATGGCCCGGGAGAAGAGGACCATTGGATGTGCTTTAGTGACTTCAAAATTATGAAACAGATATCTGTTTTCTGATCTTGCCTTTAAACTGCGTGTTGTGCTACAACTGCGAGACCTGTAGCAACGCTGGTGAAGGTGTCGCGGCTGCGGATTTTTTCTTTTCCGAACCGTTTTTTGAGTATGTCTTGTACGGCAGGTACGAGGCAGGTGCCGCCGGTGGTAAGTACAAAGTTTAGTTCCTGTGCGCTTACTCCTGCGCAGCGTTCCGCTTCTACAATAGATGCCAACATGCGTTCAAGGATACTCTCGATGATATGGGAAAATTCTTCCCGTTCGAATAGGTCATGTATAACGATGTCTTCTCTGGTGATATTGATGTGAGTGGAATTCGTTTCGGAAAGGCGTTTTTTGGTGGCTTCAACCTCACGGGCGACTAAGTAGCCGTAATTGCGGCGGATTAGGCAGCGCAATGCACGGAGTCCTTCTGGATAATCCGAGGAGGCTTCTGCTGCCAGTAACCAGTTAATAGTTTCTTCTGTGTTCAGTTTATAGATATTTTGCCAGTCCAGTATTTGATTGTAAATATGTTGGGGCATGGGAAGCTGAGCGGGGCCGTAACGGGCACGACTTCCGAACAGGGGAAATAGTTTGGTGCGGATAATCTCGCGATCCAGTGCGTCACCGGCAACGGGGGTACCTGCCACACCGAGTATACGGCTTGAAGCAAGCCGTTCGGCAATGGTATTTCCACCCTGAAATTCCATAATGCACACATCGCATGTACCGCCGCCAATATCCACTACCATGAGGCGCTGTTGGTCTGCAATATCGACTGCATATTCAACGCAGGCACCAACAGGTTCATAGAAGAATAGTACTTCCTTAAATCCCACCAGTTTGGCAGCCGTACGCAGACGCATCTCCGCAAGGGCATTTTCTTCTTTATCTTCGGAGAAAAGGACAGGACGTCCAAACACTGCGCGTTCTACCGGTGTACCCGCCAGCTTGTCGACTTGCTTCTTTATTGGTTCGAGAATATAGGCGACCAGTTCTTCAAGTTGATATTGGGTTCCGAAGACTTCCGTACTTTTGAAGGCGGGTTGATGTAATAGTGTTTTTAATGACTGGAATAGGCGGCCGGGTGAGTTTACTTCAAGGGTGGCACGTGCCCGAACGGCTTGGCAAATATTCGCGTCTACCAATGCAGGGTTATAAGAATCGCTTTTGTCTGGTTCTGCACCCACATAAGCTTCTATGGTTACCCCTAAATCGACTTGCCGCGTTTTTACTTCACGATCAACATTCCGCTGAATAAATGCGTTGGCGGCCTGCCGCCCCACAATCTTCTCCCCTTCCCGCGATATATACAGCAGGGAGGGTAACGAAGTCGGGGTGTCGTTATGGGGATCCAGTGTAAGAGCGCGTATCCCGTTTTTGTCGCACACAGCGACACTCGTATTGGTAGTTCCAAAATCAACACCACAGTACAATGGTTGCACTATAAGTCCCTCATAATTATTATGTTTTCGCACCTCGTTAGAAAACGAGGAATTATAGCACGGGTGAAGGTGAAAAGGAAATACGAAGACAAAAAAATATTTAAGTACAGAGTAGTATTTCCTGCTGGATGAATTAGACCATGCGAAATTGACATCGCTGCTTCACTTGAAATGCCGAAATTCCATTGTCGATTCTGTTGCTGTCCCCGGTGTCTCCTGCAGCGTAAAAAAGTTTTAATCCTCATTTTAGAAAGGCACAAAAGTGTATGTATAAAATGTTATTTGCCAAAACAAAAGGAACTTGATACAGGTTTAGTTCTCAGGTATCTTTCATGATACAATATCCTCTGGTTTTCAGGCTGGAATATCTACGGTGCATTTTCTTTGATTATTATAATACAGGTAGGCATATTTTATGTGGGAACGGTTTACTGAAAGAGCGAAGCATGTTGTTAGCGCTGCGCGCGAGGAAGCGGTGCGTTTAGGTAGCGAGTATGTGCGTACAGAACATATATTACTGGGGCTTTGTCGGGAATCGGAAGGCATCGCTGCACATGCACTCGAAAATATGGGTGTCGATATAGAGGCATTGGCTTCGGAAATCGAGCAGCAGGTGAAGCCGGGTACAGCTGTTGTCAGTAGTGATGATATTACTTTTACGCCGCGTGCGAAAAAAGTGCTGGAACTTGCGGTGGAAGAGGCTCGCCGTTTTAATCATAATTACATTGGCACAGAACATATATTACTGGGCTTGTTGAAAGAGGGCGAAGGGATTGCAGCAAAGGTGCTGCAGGATATGAAAATTGACGGGAAGCAGCTGCAGGCAGAGGTGATGCGGCTTTTGGGAGGACAGGGCGGTCGTGCAGCGGGACAGGCGGCACATGCGGGTCGAAAATCACAGACACCGGCATTGGATGCTTTCGGGCGTGATTTAACACAGCTTGCCAAGGAAAATAAACTGGATCCGGTAATTGGGCGTGAAGGTGAAATCGAGCGGGTTATCCAGGTGCTGAGTAGGCGTACCAAAAATAATCCCGTGTTGATCGGCGAAGCGGGGGTTGGTAAAACTGCGATTGTGGAAGGGTTGGCACAGCTTATCATTAGTGGTGATGTGCCGGAATTGTTGTTGAAGCGTCGGGTTCTTACTCTTGATCTTGCCGGGGTGGTAGCGGGCACTAAATACCGGGGACAGTTCGAAGAACGGCTGAAATCGGTTATGAAAGAAGTTCGCCGCGTTGACAATGTCATTTTATTTATTGATGAATTACATACCATCGTAGGTGCAGGTGCTGCCGAGGGCGCAGTCGATGCCGCAAATATGTTGAAACCAGCCTTGTCACGCGGTGAGTTGCAGTGTATCGGTGCAACAACTATGGATGAATACCGCAAGTATATTGAGAAAGACTCAGCACTGGCGAGGCGGTTTCAGACCATTTTGGTGAATGCTCCCAGTGTCGAAGAGACGATAGAGATTATTAAAGGACTACGCGACAAATATGAGGCGCATCATCGTGTTAAGTTTTCTGATAATGCGGTAATTGCCGCTGCAAAACTTTCCAACCAGTATATCACCGAACGGTTTTTGCCGGATAAAGCGGTTGATGTAATAGATGAAGCGGGTAGTCGTGCCCGTTTGCAGATCACTACACGTCCGGCATCACTCAAAAAAATTGGACATGAAATAGAGGAAGCGACCAAGGAAAAAGAAGCAGCAATCCGGGGGCAGGAATATGAAAAAGCTGCTGGATTGCGCGATCGTGAAAGAACTCTTATTGCCAAACTTGAGGAAGCCAAGCGTGAGTGGGAGCAAAAACGTGATACTTCTGAAACCATTGTGAATGAAGAAGATATTGCCTATATCGTTTCCAAGTGGACAGGGGTTCCTCTCACTAAGCTGGAGGAAAAAGAATCTTCACGTTTGCTGCGTATGCGAGAAGAATTACACAAAGTCGTGGTTGGTCAGGAAGCGGCAATTGATGCTATTACCCGAGCCATACAAAGGTCGCGTTCAGGATTGCGTAACCGTAACCGTCCTGTAGGATCATTTTTGCTGCTGGGACCGACGGGTGTCGGTAAAACCCTACTGGGTAAGGCACTCGCGGAATTTCTATTCGGTAACCAGGAAGCGCTGATAACAATTGATATGTCGGAGTATATGGAGAAGTTTTCCGTATCGCGTTTGCTTGGGGCGCCACCGGGATATATTGGCTATGATCAGGGAGGACAACTTACTGAGCAAGTGCGTCGTCGCCCCTATTCGGTAGTGCTTTTTGACGAAATTGAAAAGGCGCACCCGGATCTTTTTAATACCTTACTGCAGGTACTGGAAGAGGGACATCTGACTGATGGCACCGGGCGGAAAGTTGATTTTCGCAATACGGTGATAATGATGACGTCGAATGCGGGTGCACGTCGTATTGGGAAAAATACTACCCTGGGCTTCTATCGGGATGACGAAAGCGAAAACTATGATCGCATGAAAGATCGGGTGACTGAAGAGGCGAAGAAGGTTTTTAATCCTGAATTTATGAATCGCATTGATGAGATCGTTGTATTTCATCGCCTGTTTAGGGCGGAGTTGCTGGAAATTGTTGAAATCCAGGTGCAGGAAATGGTAGATAGAGTAGCGGAACTGGATGTGCGTCTTATCCTTACTGATGAGGCAAAGGATTTTCTGGTACGCGTTGGAAGCAGTGATGAATATGGTGCCCGGCCTTTACGGAGGGCGGTGCAGCAATATGTGGAAGACCCCTTGGCGGAATTTCTTCTCAGGGGCGAAATGGATGTAGAAACAATTATTACTATGCGTCCGTCTGACATTGGCGATAGGCTGGTGTTCAGTTTGGAGGCAGCGACTGCGGAAGGTGTAACCCCTTGAAGTCAATACTTGGGAAATGGAATGTGGGTATCGTGGCAATAATTTTGCTGGTTGCGTTTAGTGTTGCTGCTCAGGATTATTCGGGCAGAATAATTAACGAAATCAAAATTGAAGGATTGGATCGCATTAGCGATTCTGTGGCACGTGCGCGCATAGAAATCCAGGCAGGAAGTGTTTATGACGCCAGTGCTACAGCACGCGATATCCGTCGTCTGCATGAGATGGGCTATTTTGAAACCGTAGCCGCTGAATTGCGCGAAGCGGGCAGTAAAGTAGACGTTGTGTACGTTATCGCTGAAAAGCGTGTTATAGATGAAGTGCGCATTATCGGCAACCGAAAAGTTAGAACCCGTAACATTCGCGGGGCCCTCACCATGCGTGAAGGCGGGGCATTTGTTCCGGAGCTTTTTGAAGAAGAACGGCAGGCGATACTTGAGCTTTATCAGGAAAAGGGATTTGCCAACACCTCAATCGATGTGACAGCGGAAAATATGGGACAGTCCAGAGTGCGTCTTGTCTATGATATTAACGAAGGTGTCAAGGCTCGAATTCGTAGTATTACTTTTGTGGGCAATGATAAAATGGGGCGGCGTAAGTTACGCAAGACTGTGAAAACAAAGGCTTCCAGATGGTTTTGGGGAGGACGCTACGAAGAAGGAAAATTCGAAGCAGATTTAAAGAATATCATAGATAAATATGGTAATCATGGAATGTTGGATGCCAATGTGACTGCGACCGATATGGAGTTCTCCAAAAATGGGAAACGCATTGATATAACGGTTTACATTGAGGAAGGTGCGGAATATTCTGTAGAGAGTATGGATATTGTCCGTAATATGGTTTTTGACGATGATGAAATTATGGAAGCCATTGAAGTGACGTCAGGGGATATTCACGACAAAGGGCAAGTGCTGGAAGATGCAGGCACAATAGAGCAGGGCTATTTGGACAGTGGCTATATTGATGCGGTAGTTATGCCCCAGGTTACTTTGGATCGCGACAAGAAGACCACAGCAGTGGTGTATCACATCGAGGAAGGTGAGCTGAAGTATGTGCGTGAGATACGCGTGACAGGCAACGACATTACAAAAGATGAGATTGTTCGGCGACAGATGCTGCTGATTCCCGGTGAACGCTATGACGGCACTGCTGTTAAGGAAAGTGAGAAGCGCATACATAATACGCGTTTTTTTGATTCGGCGAGGATAACCCTTGATGATATAGATGATGATTTATTCACTGATTTGCAAGTGAACCTTGAAGAAGGAAAGACCAGTGTTTTTAATTTTGGTGCAGGATACAGTACCGAAGATAAGATGGGCGTGTATACCGAATTACGTTTGAGTAATTTTGATCTTTTCAATTGGCCGAAATTTTCTGGCGCCGGTCAGCAATTACGTTTGCGTGCACAAATTGGTCAACGTCGCACAGAGTATGATATCGGATTTACCGAACCGGAGTTCCTGGGATATCCAGTCTCTTTCGGGTTTGATGTTTTTGACGAATCACATACCATTCGTGGTGCAGCGAATTACCGCGAGAAAATTTCGGGGGGGCAATTACGCCTAGGTAAGGCACTTTCACCCTATGTATTTGCGCAGACGAGCCTGCGCTATCAGGAAACAGACCTTTCAGAGTTTCCCTGGAGAATTCACCGGGAAATACGGCGGCAGGCAGGAGAGTCTACTATTGTTTCTAATCGCTGGCAGATTGAGCGTAATACTCTCGATTCCAATTTTGATACAAATAGCGGTATGGTGCATTTGCTTGCCGCAGAAGTAGCTGGACTGGGAGGTGATCATGAGTTCTTACGCTTTGAACAGGATTCCACCATGTATTTCCCCCTTGGTAGTACCAGAACATACGTATTATCGTTGCGGGCACGGCATGGGGTGATGGGCGAGTATGGAAGTTCCGATTTTGTTCCCCTGCAGGAGCGGTTCTATGCAGGGGGTACGGATACGGTACGCGGTTATAAAAATCGTGATATCGGACCAAAGGTACGCGAATATCCCTTACGTTGGTGGAGTGATGATTTTGCTGTCGGGGGTAATATGCGTTTCCTATATAATTTTGAGGTTAAATATCGGGTAACAGATATATTCCGTTTGTATGGGTTTGCGGATGCAGGCGCGGTATGGGCGGATGCAGGCGATTTTGATTTCGGTGATTTCAATTATAGTGTGGGTATTGGTCTGGGTGTGAATGTGCCCATGCTTGGTCCGGTTCGTGTAGATTATGGGTATCCCCTGAACCCGGACGAGAGCCAGAGTTCTTCTGGACGTTTGCATATGTCAACAGGTCTTCGTTTCTAATATTGCATAGTAGGTAATAGTTGCCGCTGAACAGGATTCGTTTGGCGGCTTCTTGTTTATGTGAAGGCAGCGTATATCTTTGCTTACAGGGATCGTATAGGTGTGAATGAATTGCATGGTCTGTAAATGACATGGTATACTTTGGCGTATGCCGTGGAGGAAATGGCAAGTATTGGTGCGTGCGGAATTAATGTAGAAAACAACAAAACGCTATTGTGCGTGTAAAGGAACATGTATTTTGAGTATAAAAAGAATTGCAATGGATTTATCTAAGAACGTTGTGATCGCGGTGCTTATTTTGGGTGTGGTTATTGGCATAGGCGCGACGCCTGCCGAGGCACAGGATCAGAATCCGCAGTATCGTATTGCTGTGGTGGATATGGCTGTGCTGATGGCGGAATATACTGAGCGAAAAAATAAGTATGCAGAGCTTCAGGTAGAGGTAGACAAGCTACAGGAAGAGATTGATTCTATGTCGCAGCGCATTCAGAAGGCGAAAGACGAATACGAAGCGAACAGGGTCACTATGAGCGATGATGAACGCTTTGATAAACGTGCAAAAATAGAATCAGATTTTGCGCAGTATCGCAGTGAACTTGAACGGCGACAACGCCTTATTGATACTCAGGAAGAGCGGGTGCTGGTTGAGGTGATAAGCGATATTGAAAAAGCTATTGCCCAGGTGGCAGAAAGTGAAGGCTACCACCTTGTTCTCAATGCTGCCCGTGGTCCACGGGCAAGCGTGCTCTATCATAGCGCGACCATTGAAATTACGCCGGCGGTATTGCAAGTACTTAATAAGTAAGTATGATAGCAGGTAGGCTCCAGGTTCTATACCGTAGGCGGTGGATGTTGGATTGAATATTTCGTGTTGGAACGTTATTGACGCAAGCGGCTTTTATCTTGTCGCCCGTATATCAGGAGAGATTTCCTGTTATGAAATTGACCGTAGAGCAGATAGCCCAACTGGTGGGAGGCACGATTCAGGGGAATCCTGCATTGACCGTCACTGGGGTTAATGGTCTGAGTGAGGCCAAAGCGGGTGATCTTACTTTTGCACGAAGTGCGAAGCACTTCCCGCAACTACGGGATACTGCGGCATCGGCAGCATTGGTGCCTGTGCCTGTTGATAAAGTTGAAATTACCACTATTTGCGTCGAACATCCGGATGTTGCATTCCTGATGGTTTTGCAGCAGTTTGCTTCGGAACCACCGCGCCCCTGTTCTGGAATTCACGAGATGGCGTATATTGCATCCGATGCTATTTTAGGTGAAAATATAGCTGTTGGCCCCTTTGTTTGTGTGGAATCAGGAGCAGTAATTGGTGATAATGCCATATTGTATTCTGGTGTGTATATTGGTCACGGCTGTAAAATAGGTAATGGCACTCTTATTTATCCGAATGCAGTTATTCGGGAAAGTTGTGAAATAGGGGAGCGATGCGTTATTCATGCAGGCGCCTGTATCGGAAGCGATGGCTTTGGTTTTGCGCCGATTGACGGACAATGGCAAAAGATACCGCAGACTGGTACTGTTTCTATTGGAGATGATGTGGAGATAGGGAGTAGTACGGCGGTTGATCGGGCGACCTTCGGGGTGACTCGCATCGGGACGGGCACTAAAATTGATAATTTGGTGCAGATAGGACATAATGTTATTATAGGAGAACATTGTGCGGTAGCGGGCACAACGGGTATCGCGGGTAGTGCAGTTATTGGAGACAGGGTGCGTATTGGTGCTGATTCTGGTATAGTAGGGCATATTACCATTGGAGATGATGTTACTGTAGGCGGACGCTCTGGTGTCGTCCGTTCCATTGATGCCGGTAAAGTGGTTTCTGGTTTTCCAGCGGTTGACCATAATACCCAGCGACGTGTTCTTGTTGCTCAACAGCGGACGCCTGAGATGTTGCGTCGTTTGGCACAGATAGAACGGCGTCTCAAGGAGTTTGAAGAGTTAATTTCACATGAAACAACGGACAATAGCTAAAGAGACATCCTATAACGGTATTGGCTTGCATACAGGTAACTTGACTACAGTTACATTTAAGCCGGCACCTGTTGATAGCGGTATAGTCTTTTATCGAACAGATATCGAAGACTCGCCGGCAATACCTGCGTTGGTAAATAATGTGGTGGGCGTTTCCCGTGGAACTACCCTCGGGATTGGCGATGTGAATATTCATACCGTCGAACATGCCATGTCTTCCCTTGCAGGTTTGGGCATTGATAATATTATTATCGAGGTGGATGCCGATGAAATTCCGAATGGAGATGGTAGTGCCCTGCCGGTGATGAATACGTTGCTCAAAGCGGGTGTTGTAGAATTGGATAAGGAAAAACACTACATCACAGTAGATCATCCCGTGTACTATCGGAAAGATGATGTTACGCTGAGTATTCTTCCTTCCGATGAGCTACGGGTTACTATGACCATCGCCTATGACCATCCTACAGTGGGAACGCAGTACGCGTCTTTTACCATTAACGAGGAAACCTTCAAAAATGAAATTGCCCCGGCAAGGACATTTTGTTTCCTGAGTGAAGTGAAAATGTTACAGGAAGCGGGATTAATTCGTGGGGGTAGTCTTGAAAGTGCAGTTGTTATCGGTGATGATGCCATACTGAATGATACGTTGCGCTTTCCAGACGAGTTTGTGCGTCACAAAATATTGGATTTACTGGGGGATACCTATTTGCTGGGTGCGCCGCTCAAGGGGCATATTATCGGTGTTAAGTGTGGACACGAGAAAAATGTCATGTTCTCGAAGCAAATCCAAAAAGTATATGCTAATGGACGTTCGGATGGCGGAATACGTGCTTATCACCCTAAGGTGCGTCGTATCCCGCCTGCGCTGGATGTAAATAAGATAATGAAGATTTTACCTCATCGTTATCCTTTCTTGTTGGTGGACAGAATATTGAGTTTTGAACCGTTGAAACACGTTACAGGAATAAAAAATGTAACCGTCAATGAGCCGTTTTTTCAGGGACATTGGCCTGATGTTCCTGTAATGCCCGGAGTTCTTATTCTTGAGGCAATGACTCAGGTCGGGGCAGTTCTAATCTTTGGTGATAATGGAGAGCCCAATGGACGGCTTGCTTTTTTGGTAAATATTGAAAATGCGAATTTCTGCGACACAGTAGTACCGGGTGACCAACTTACCATCAAGGCGGAAATGCTTTATTTTCAACATGATTCCTGCAAGGTTAAAGCATATGCTCTTGTAGACGATACTGTCGCAGCAGAGGCTGTGATGACTTTTGGGCTTATGCATATTGAAGAGTAAAAAGTGAAGGCAGCATTTAATGAGTAATATTGTTTTGTATAGTGCAGAGTTTTGTGGGGATTGCCGTCTGTTGCGTGCATGGATGGATAAGCAGGAGATTGCGTACGAACTTCGTGATATTCGCAAGCAGCCTGAGTATGCTGCCGAGTTGGAGGAAAAATCAGGTAAACAGGGGGTGCCGTACCTGATAATTGACGGAGAATGGAAACGGGGATATGCTCCAGGGGAACCCTTTTCTGAAGAGTTTGCACGATCTCTGTTTGGGCTGTAAATAATATCTGATCGAGGGGCGAGGCAGGCTCTACTTATACGAACAGGAAAGCGTGTTGGCGGTTATAAGTCTGATTCAACAGATTCTTATTTATTCTTGGGGAGGGTTTTGAGAAACAGGGTGACCATTTTTTGGGAACGTTCTGCAAGGCGTTGTGTGAGCAGGCTGGCAAGTTCGGCATCTTGCTCTTCAATGGCATGGACTAATTCTTCAAGGGAATGCTGATCAATTACTGGAGCAAACTGCTCAATAGGAACTACTGAACGCATTTTTGTAAGTATGCGCCCTATATTATTAAAGAGCAGTTGGTAGATAATATTATGAGTGGATCGCGATAGTATGCGAAGTAACTGACTGTTGGTTGCGTTGAAACTGGTGTTGTCGGTTATGGTGAGTGCCCGTTCGGATAAAAGAAGTTTCATTTCCGCGATATCTTCCATGCTGCGGTTTTCCGCTGCAAGGCGCATCACGTTGGGGACGAAAAGGCGCAGAAATACGAGTAGATCAAGTAATGATCCCCTATCAAATTCATTGTTGTCACTGAACAATAGATATTCAAATAGTTCCATACCTCCATTAACTACCAGATCCTTAGGGTACACACCTGATCCTTGTTGAATATCTATCATTCCAAGTGCTTCGAGATGTTTCAGGGCTTCTCGCACTACATGACGGGAAAGGTGGTATTGCTGCGCCATTTCCCGTTCGGCAGGCATGCGTTTGTCCGGCGGGTAGTAACCGTCAAGAATTTGTCGGATAAGTGTGGTTGCAAGTACCTGGGATGCTGTACGTGTTTGTTCTTTTTGGGGTACTTGCTGGTTTTTCATGCTGTGTCTTTCGTGAGTCCTCGTACCAATTACACATATTATAGGTGCTGCGTTGAATCTCGGTCAAGTTTTGGGTATACTGGTTAAATCAATTCGCTATATGATAAAATGTACTGAATCGAGAAAAAGCAATTTTATGACTATATTGAATTGTTGTCTTTTGGGGGGATTTGTTGGTTTTGAGTAGTAAAAAATGTTCTGTTCGACACAGGCTGGTCGTGTATACATGTGTACCGGTGATATCGGAGGTCAGGTGAGTCAGAATAATAGCAATCAGGATGATAACCTCACAGAGGTTACGGAATATATGCACGGTAAACATAAGCTTATCGTCCGTATTTTTCTTAGTATGGCAATCCTACTTTTGGGCGTTATGGCTTGGTGGGGTTTAGGTGCGCTTAGGAAAGCACCAATGCCGGCAGAAATCCCTCCACCACGACTCAAAGTGGACGTGAAAGCACTGCGTTTAGAGGAGGTTCCTGTCAGTATCTTTGGGTATGGAAATGTTAAGGCGCTAGATTCGCTGGCACTTACACCTAAAGTGGCTGGTGAAGTTGTATATTTACATCCCAATCTTGAAGTGGGTAATGTGATTGAGAAAGGCGAGTTGCTGTATCGCATTGACCAACGTGATTATCTTGCTGCCCAAAAACAGGCAAAGGCACAGGTGGAACGTCTTGAGCTTACAATAAAATTGTTGAAGCGTCAGTTTGAACAGATGGGAAGTCGTATAGCCACAGTGCGGCGTACCCGCGACATTGCACTGGAAGAATTTAAGATAGATGTGGAACTTCTTGAAAAGAAGGATGTCGGTTCACAAAGTATGGTAAATCTGTCGGAGATTAGTTACCAGAAAGCTCATGATGCTTTTGAGCAAGTTGAGCAGGCCATGGAACTTTTTCCCATGCGCATCCATGAAGCGGAGATCGGTTTGGAAGCGGCAAAAGCTGCATCGGAAATGGTCGCATTAAGTCTTGAACGTACCGAGGAATATGCTCCTTTTACGGCGCGGGTACAGCATAAACAGATAGAAGTGGGACAGGCTGTAGCACCTGGAATCATTGTATTGCTACTGGCCAATGATTCGGCATTGGAATTATCGGTTTCTATTGACAGTCGTGATGCCAAATCCTGGCTTCCCTTCCGTACGCGCAATGAATCAAAACCACTCAATTGGTTTGGCGAGGTTGAACCGGTAAAATGCAAGATTAAGTGGACAGAAGATTCTGATAGTTATGAGTGGACAGGGATATTGGATCGTGTTGAGCGTTTCGATCAGTCGAGTCGTACTGTTACTGTGGCGCTTCGTATTGAAAATGATGTGAATAGTCCGCCCAGCCATGGGTTGCCTTTGGTTGAGGGGATGTATTGCAGCGTGGAGATTCCTGGAACATCTATATCAAATGTATACCGGTTACCGCGTTGGACGGTATCTTATGATGGTTTTGTTTATATAGCAGACGGTGAGCGTTTGCAAAGGCGTGCAGTAAATGCAATTCACACACAAGGCGAGGAGACGTATGTGGATGAGGGCTTGTCGCCTGGCGATTTAATTGTGGTTACACGTCTTGTTGATCCTCTTCCAGGCATATTGCTTGAGTATGATATTCCTGAAACGCCTGGTTCTGTTCCCGGGGATCAGCAATGAGGGGACTTTTCACCAGTTTTACGCGAAATATAGTTTTTGCGAACATCCTTTTGGCCTTCATCTTTTTTGGAGGCTACCTCGCTATTACACACATGGCACGCGAGACCTTTCCTGATATTCATTTAGATATGGTTCAGGTTGTAGTCGTGTGGCCGGGGGCAGATCCGGCTGAGGTGGAAGAAGGGGTTAGCCGAAAAATAGAAGAGGCGTTGGGGGGGATTGAGGGGATTAAAAGATACAATACCATTTCCAGTGAGAATGTTGGAGTGGCGATTGTAGAAGTAGAGGATGGCTACGAAACAGAATGGGTGCAGGATCAGGTGCGTAATGCGATGGATACCATTACCACATTTCCTGCAAGTGCAGAGCGGCCTGTTGTACGCGAATTTCTTTTGCGGGTACAGGTGATGTTGCTTTCAGTGACAGGTCCCGATCTGACAGATGTGGAATTGAAGGACTACGCAGAGCAGGTTAAAGAAGAAGTACGCATGTTACCTGGAATTACACAGGTACGGGTGATGAGTTCGCGTGTTAACGAAATTTCTATTGAGATTTCTGAAGAACGATTGCGTCAATACGGTATTACCTTTGATCAGGTAGCGCAGGTGGTGCGTGCTAATAGCCTGAATGTTCCCGGCGGTGTCATGCGCACTGAAGGTGAGGAAATACGGTTGCGCACGGTAGGAAGAAATTACACGGCCTCTGAGTTTGCTGATATCGTTGTGTTGGCACGACCGGATGGAAAACATATCACTCTGGATCGTATTGCTGCCATTCATGATGGATTTGAGGAAGAAGCGGCATATGCCAGGTTTAATGGGAAAGAGGCCATTACAATTACGGTTTTGAAGACAAAACGTGAAGACATGCTCGATATGGATCGTACCCTTCACAAATACCTTGAGCGTAAACGTTTGGAATTGCCAAAGGGAATGGCGATAGAGCCGTGGGCTCGTATGTCGCCTTTACTTGAGGATCGCATCTTTTTGCTGACGCGAAATGGGATTCTTGGGCTTATCCTGGTTTTTGTGATGCTGTGGCTTTTCCTGGATGTTCGTTTGAGTTTTTGGGCAGGCATGGGGATGCCGGTCAGTGTTGCCGGTGCATTTATCTTTTTATGGTGGTATGGCGGCACAATAAATATGATTTCGCTATTTGCGATGATTGCCGTTCTTGGTATTATTGTTGATGATGCAATTATTGTTGGTGAGGCCATATACGTGGCGCGAAAAAGAGGGCTTTCCCCTTTACAGGCTGCCGTTGAAGGGGTTATGGAAGTGGGGATGCCCGTTATCGCCGCAGTTACAACCACTATCATTGCCTTTGTGCCCCTCATGTATGTGACTGGTTTTGTCGGTAGACTTATCAGTATCCTGCCTATAGTTGTTATTGCTTCCCTGTCGGTTTCTCTGATTGAGTGTCTTTTACTGCTTCCGGCACATCTTGCACATTTGCCGGATCCAAATGCAAAAAAAGAGGGAAAGGGATTCTTCAAGTGGCTGGGTCTGTTCTTTCATAAAACTACGAACCAGGGTTTGGAAAAGTTTATTGAGCATTACTATGATCCAGTGGTTGCTATTGCGTTGCGTTGGCGTTATGTAACGGTTTCCATCTCCTTGTTTATCGTATTGATTACCTGGGGAATTGTAAACAGCGGTTTTATAAAATTTGAGTTTTTTCCCATGATGGATGGCAACAATATGGCGGTTGTTGTTGAATTTCCAAATGGTACCCCGCTTAAAATAACAGAAGAGGCTGTACTAAAAATTGAGAAAGCAGTACAGGAATTAGCGGAAGAAGCGGAAACAGGTACAGGAGAGCCGTTACTGAAAAATATGTTTTCTCTGGTTGGCGCGAATTTGAATGAACGCGGTCGTACAGAACTGGGAACACATTTCGGTACTATCCGGGTGGAGTTGTTAAATTCTGTGCAGCGGCAGATTTATATTGAGGATCTTATGGCAGAATGGGAGCGGCGCATCGGGATGATCACAGGGGTAGTTGCCCTTAGTATACGAGGCGATGAAACTGGTCCGCCATCGCGTCCTATCGAAGTGTGGATGCGTGGAGAGAATCTTCCCAACCTGACTGCCGCCGCCGCTGAACTCAAGAAAAAGCTTGCCAGTTTTAGTGGGGTATATCAGATACAGGATGATTTTCGAAGAGGCAAGAACGAGATTAGTCTTAAGCTGAAACCGGAGGCTCGCGCTCTTGGCCTGCATGTTGCAGATCTCGCCCATCAAGTGTATACCGGATATTACGGGGAAGAAATTCTCCGTCTTCAGCGTGGTCGCAATGATGTACGTGTTCGTATTCGCTATCCCGGGGAAGAACGTAAGTCGATTACCGATTTGGAAAATATTCGTGTACGCATTTCTCCTATGGCGGCGATGAGTGCTGCCGGCGCGATGGGAGGCGGACTGCCGGGACAAACTATACCACGTACAATTGAAGTACCTTTATTGTCGGTGGCTGATGTTGAGCATACTGTGGGTGTTGCCGCTATTCGTCGAACAGATGGACAGCGACGGGTGGTAGTTACAGCGGAGATACAAAGTGAACGCGCCAACTCCAGTGAGATCGTTAAGGAGTTGAAACAGCAGTTCTTCCCGCAATTGCAGCAGAAGTATCGTGATGTATCTATGTCATTTGAAGGAGAGCAGCAACAGTTTAGAGAAGCTCTCGACAAGTTATATATTGGATTTCCACTGGCAATTGTGGGGATTTTTATCATAATTGCGACAATTTTCCGTTCTTATATTCAGCCGTTGGTTATCATGATAACGGTTCCTTTCGGAATGTGTGGTGCAGTTTTCGGTCACATACTTCTGGGATATGACATTACCATGATGAGCATTTTTGGATTGGTTGCATTGGCGGGTGTTGTCGTGAATGATGCAATTGTTTTGATAGAGTGTATCAATAATTATTTGGCTGACGGTGAATCTTTTTATGAGGCAGTTCGCCGGGGTGGGACACGACGATTCCGTGCAATTTTCCTTACAACGATTACCACTGTGGGTGGATTGGCGCCTTTATTGATGGAAAAAGACCACCAGGCAAAGGTATTAATACCGATGGCAATTTCTTTGGCTTCAGGAGTCGCTTTTGCCACAGTACTTACCCTGTTTATTGTGCCCTGTGCCTTGTGTATTTTGAATGATTTTCGGCGTTTATTCCATTGGTTTACCACGGGTGTGATGCCATCCCCTGAAGAGGTGGAACCCGCACGAATGAGAAAACTTGACGTGGATGTCTTATAGCATTACCCTATGGTAGGTGAAAGTCGATAAAACGAGAGAGATAATGATAGTGATAGATAGAAAGAACATAGTTGGCTTATTTTTTAAGTCGACCTGTATCTTATTGGCGCTTGGGTTGCCGTTAATTTCGGTTGCCCAGGACGTTGCTCTCGAAATTTCAAAATCTGGAATAGAAACGGATCCTGAAACCGTTGATATTGAGACCATTGCAGATGTGTCAGAGAAGTTTTCCGATGATTTGGTTTCTGTGTCAGAAAAAATAACAGTAGATACTTTAGAAATTTCGGCAGTGCCTGTATCACTGGGAAAATCGGATGATAATATTCCCGAAGCCTTTCATGTCCTTGATTTAGTTGGTGCGCAGCGTCGCGCCGTGATAGATAATCCCTCCATTGCCGCAGGTGCAGAACGGGTGAAACAAGTACAACAGGTAGTCAAACAGGCCCGTTCGATGTATTATCCCCAGATCGACATGAGTTATAGCTATTCTCTTTCCTGGCTTCCTTCTGGTTATACGGATTCTGTGAACAGTTATCTTAACGAGACTGAAGACGTGTTGCGCGATTGGAGAAAAGAAAGCATCTTTCAATCGACAATAACCCGTCAGCCCTCATTGCGGGAACGGCGTGATGCACGACGTTGGTACGGGAGTACACGGGATTTTATTGATGAGACACGGGAAAGTATTGAAAGTCCTGTTGATAATACCTCGGTAAGTATTACGCTTGGTTGGCTGCTTTTTGATGGCTTTGCCCGCGAATTTACCAATGCCATGGCGAAACATGGCTATGAGGAAGCGCAGGCTGCTTTTCGTGAGGGACAAAGAATTCTGTTGGATGCCGTTTCACAGGCATATTACGGTGCTCAGATGGCACGGGAACAAGTGACTATTGCCACGTCAGATGTTGCTTTTTATGAGCGGCTTCACAAGGAAGCACAAGCCCGACGCGAAGTGGGGCGTGGTGCGACAAGTCATGTATTGTCTTTTCAGACCTTGTGGTATGCTGCACGAACCAGTCTATTACTTGCTGAGCGTAACTATGAGACGGCAAGGATTATTTTAGCCATGTTACTGGGAATGCCGGAAGGGCGTTTGGACAGCAGGTTTGATTTAGCGGCATTAGAGGAAGAGACTCCTGAGACAATGATTCTTCCTGATGAAGGGGCTATGTTAGCTTTAGCCTTTGCTCTCAGACCGGATTTGGAACAACGCGAACTTGGTTTGCGGCGTACGCAGGCTGCTGTGAAACGGGAGTATGCCGGTTTTGCGCCACAAATAGCCGCTGTGGGTCAGGTGCAGACGGCAAATGTTAATGAGAGTGGATTTGATTCGGAGAGAATTACAACAACGGTTGCTCTTAATGCTTCTTTAAATATTTTTTCCGGGGGAAGGCGGCGGGCGCAGGTGATCGAAGCGAAGCATGCACGGCGTGAGGCAGAGTTGCGTATTGTGGAATCGGAGCAAGAGATAACAAGTGATGTATATCAAGCAATGACGAACTTAAAGGTTGCCCAGGAGGCACTGGCATTGCAGCGCGAAGCGGCGGGTTGCATTGAAAAAAACCGTAATCTTGTGGAATTGGAGTATAATGCAGGTAAGGCAATGCTGGTAGGTCTCAGTCAGGCACAGCGTGAATATACGCAGGCGATGGGTGTGTTAGCGCAAGCGCGTGTGGGTTTGCAGCAAACTTGGCAGGCATTGCATGCGGCTACAGGGACGAACCTGGACGTTTTAAATCAGGAAAAAGATGAGGTGTCTGCGAAAGTTATAACAGAATGTTGCGAAACAATTGAAGAATAACGAGCGGGTAGTTTGTGTGTTGCGAAAGTGCACTGAAAATATAATAAAATGGATATAAAATAAGGACGGTAGCTATGAAAGATTATGCTGGAAGAGGAACGATGGATTTTTTATTTGATCTCTTTGATATATTTAACCTCTTTATCGAGGTGTTGCGTAACTTGGGTGAGTATCTGACCAGAAATTAGGTATCACGTCAGTTGCTGGTATTTATATAGATATCAGAAACTGTGTGATTGTTGCTATGTGTGTGTATTATGCACTTACGTATTTTTAAAAGATACGGGAGACTTTATTATGTCTTGGAAAAATGTGTTGCTAAGCGTTGTTTGTGCCGGTGGCACACTTCTGCTGTTGGCGGGTTGTCCACCCAATGCCATGCATATATTAACGCTGACTGTGTCGCCGGCAGGTACGGGACAAATCGAGGTTACGCCACAGCGATCTGCTTATTTGGCAGGTACAGAAGTAACCTTGGAAGCAATACCTCTGGAAGGATGGGTTTTTCAGAATTGGATTGCTACAGGGCTGAATACAACTTCAAACCCTGCTGTGTTGCGGGTTTATGATGACAATGCCATTACCGCTGTATTCAGATATAACCTGGATCCTATAGATCCGGATACTCCGGGTACGGTTGTTTTGGATGGTGGATTTGAATTGGGTTCAGATTCTCCGCATTGGACTTATTTGTCAGGGACCAATATGCCTGTAATTTGTAATGCGACTATTTGCGGTACCTTTGATGGACTGGGTGCTGCTGGAGGTGCGCATTGGGCATGGTTTGGTAATGATCCCAATTTCGGTTTTGAGTCTGCAACACTCAATCAGCGTATTTTTGTGCCGGAACATACTGAGGCACAGTTATATTTTAATGTGGCTGTTCCCGCAGCACAGGTGCCGTTTCAGTTTCAGGTGTTTATGAACGATGACCTGTTATTTGAGTTGACGGAAGCAGCGGAAGCGGATTACAGTCAGTACCGATATGAAGTGGTGGATATTACCGGACTTGCCAGTAATGCTAATGCGACGTTGCGCTTTGTATATTACAATACGGGTGCCGCATTGCCGGGAAGTCAATCCGCTGTTTTTGTTGACGATATCTCTATAACGAGATTTTAATAAAACCTGAGTAAGTCAGAGAAAAAAGAAATACATGCAGGCAGAAGATCGTGTTATTCATTTTTGTGTTGAGTTAATTCATTCTCCTGCTCCAGTGAAGCGGCAGGTGTTACAGAAGCTCTATTTTGATCTTTCTCAGACGCGTGCTTCCTATGACAGCATAGATATGGCAAATTTGGCACAGGCGCGTTTTCACTCGCGACGGGGAAAATCCCAATCGCTATTGATTTTCTTACCGGATCGCGTTTTAATAGTTGAAGAGTGGTCGGATATGCCGTTGAGTGACTTTGAAGAGAAAGTACGTGTTGTAGCACCGGTTGTGATGCAGGCACGGGGCGTGAATCAAGTCATTGTTCATTCTGCCACTATCCGTTCTACCTTTGCACTGACGAATTATACGGATGCACGTGTGTTCCTCCTTGATAATGCTTGTTCTCTTGAAGGGCGTATTTCCCCGCATTTTAAACGTCCTATTGCTACAGGTGGTTTACGCTTGGTATTTCCTGAAACAAATGAATATCCCGGCAATTTACATGTCAATATCGAAACTTTTCGGCACAGTGCTAACGAGATTTTTGTGGAGACCAAGGCTATTTTCGGGCGGCAGCCGGTAACTATGCCTGAAATGGATTTGATCATCGCTAATCTGCGCAAGACGCGTGCATTTATCAGTGAATCTGTTTTCCCATTCCTACAGCAGTTTGATTGTTCACAAGAGGAATTCTAACTGTGGATGCTGTTATTCGCTGTTGGCCAGCACTACCCCAGGCACGTATCGCCCCTGAAATCTACGGTCATTTTTCGGAACATGTGGGACGCTGTATTTACGAAGGTATTTGGGTCGGTAATAGTCGTGGTATTCCTAATCAGAACGGTATTCGCCTTGATGTACTTGCTGCACTCAAACACTTGCGTGTTCCCGGAATCCGTTGGCCGGGAGGATGTTTTGCCGATGATTATCATTGGAAGGACGGTATTGGCCCGCCAAAGTCACGTTCCCAGACGGTGAACTTATGGTGGCGGCAGGTGGAACCGAATACCTTTGGTACGGACGAATTTTTACATTTTTGTGAAGCCTTGGGTACTACCCCTTATATTTGTGCTAATGTCGGAACGGGATCGCCGCGTGAGGCACGGGATTGGGTAGAGTATTGTAATTTTTCTGGCGATTCTTCGCTGGCGGAACTGCGGGCAGGGAATGGTCATAAACGTCCTTACAGTGTGAAGCATTGGGGAGTCGGTAATGAAAATTGGGGGTGTGGCGGCAATTTCACAGGTCGCGAGTATGCGAAAGAATACATTCGATTTGCCACCTACATGCGCGCTATGTCGCCTGATATCGAGTTGTATGCTTGTGGTGCCAGTTTCGGAGATTATCGCAATCCCATCCAGAATGACTGGAACCGTGAGTTTTGTAATGAGTTACGCCGTCACGATATGGTGGATCACATTACATTACATCGTTATTTTTCCCGTGGGTCTGCAAGGGGATTCTCAGAGAGCGAATATTATGCCCTTTTTGCCGATGTATTGGCTCTCGAGCGTGATTTAGAATTAACCGATGCCGTATTGCGGGAATATTTCCCTGACAGGTTTGTGGGTATTGCTGTGGATGAGTGGGGTGCTTGGCATCCGGAAGCAGTGACGGAAAATGGGCTGGAACAGCCCGGTACATTGCGTGATGCATTATTGGCAGCTACTGTACTGCATGTGTTTAATCGCTGGGCACATCGCGTTTCCATGGCAAATCTGGCTCAGACTGTGAATGTGTTGCAATGCCTGATGGTGACGGAACGATCCAGGATGTTTCTTACGCCCACTTATCATATCTTTGATATGATGCGTCCTCATGGTGGTGCTCAGTTGCTCATGCTGCAAACGGAAGGGCCTACCTATGAAGCGCATGCGGTAGGCATTAAAAATAAGAAGCCGGTGCCATTGTTGGATGTTACAGCTTCAATGTCCGGCAAAAAAATACATCTTACAGTCGTGAATAAGTCTCTCACAGAATCAATAGAGGCGCACATAGATATTCGAGAGGAAACTGTAGCTGCGGTTTCTGGTAAATTACTTCATGCTGAAGATCCGCGAACGGTGAATTCTTTTAAGACCCCTTCGCGTATAGCAGCGCGACGTATCCGACCGACCTTTAATGAGGAGGAACCCTCTCACACATTCCCGCCAAACTCTTTTACGGCATTGACCTTTACATTGAAGTAGCAGGGGAGACGATAATGAGTACACCGCGTATATCTATTCTTATGCCCGTCCATAATGCAGAAGATACTCTTGTGGAGGCAATTGAATCCATTTGTGTACAGACATTTAGTGACTGGGAACTGATTATAGTGGATGACGGCTCTTCGGATGCTTCCAGAGAGATTCTGCATACGTATGAGAAACGCGATTCGAGGATCTGCGGTATTACTCGAGAACGGTGCGGTATTGTGGAGGCGCTTATGACTGCTGCCTCAGCAGCCCGTGCACCACTACTTGCTCGTATGGATGCCGATGATATTTCTGTTGCAATGCGATTGGAGTCGCAAATTACCTTGTTCGATCATATACCTGATCTCGCTCTATGCGGGACGCGGGTACGCATGTTTGGTACATCACTGGGTAGCGGCAGAAAGCGTTATGCATCCTGGATTAACAGTCTC
>JAGLCZ010000233.1 GCA_023145975.1 Candidatus Hydrogenedentota bacterium
TCAAACGTCCCTACAGGACGTATTAGAAAGGGGGAAACCCAACCAACCCGCCACTATCAATCGTCCCTAACGGGACTAAAAACCGGAAAAATACTTTTCTAATATATTTTATCGGAAACGGCGGTGACAACAACCTGCCCAACAACACCATCACAACCGTGTTGCAGGAAAGAAAAGCACAATGAAAACATTGATAATAACAAAAAAATGATACTCCGTGGTTCGGCAATCTATATGAGGACTTGCTTCAAGTTTTTGATAACTCTTCGTTTGAATTGATAATATAAAGATGGTGTTTATGGTTTTTAGACAAATGACTCATTAAAGCAGGAGGGGGATCTATGATGGAAGTTCAATTTAGTAGTGAAAACATACACTATTCAACGGCCAGTCGCGAGGTTTCGCCTGGTGATTATCCTAAATCTCTTGGGCGTATTGTCAATAATACTACGGTTTCATTTTTACGCAAACACATTGACTATACAATGGCTAAAGGATCGGATGCGGATCGCAGTGTACCGCTTGAACAACGGGGGGAAGCGGCAGAACGAACCGTTCACGATCGTGTAAAACCAAAAGCCGTTAAAGCATTGCGTGAATTACTTGATCCAAACAAACCTATTTGCTTTGTTCCTGTTGCAGGTATTGAGAGCGCGGCACTGAACTTTCTACCCACAGCATACGCCGATATGCTCGCAGATCAACTAGGGGGAGAAGTGTGGATTGATATTTGCAAGAACAAAGGTTCGGCAAATACCGACAAGGCACTGAATAAACGGCTAACGAACCAACAGCAATTTGAAGGGCCTGTGCCGCCTGCCGATACCCAGATTATTATTGTAGACGATGTTACAACTGCCGGCGATACCTTTACTACTTTGATTGATTACCTTATGAAGAATGACAGAATTCCTGTTGCAGCAACAACACTCGCGTTAAGCCGTTATACAGCAAATCTGAAAACACCGGAAGAAGAAATAAAAAAGCTGTTGGGCAAAGCAGAGGTAAGCAGCGTAGAATTCGAATATGAGCTGGGTTACCCCACCAAGCATATCACCGGACAAGAAGCCCGAGCCTATATCCTTAGCGGAAAACCGGGACGGAATGGACTCAAAGCCTTCTTCCCAAAAGTATTACTGCCCGGGAAAGCTGAACCTATATCCCCGGAAGAAAACCAGAACGCGGCAGACTCAAAACCTTTTTCGCAAAAGTACTATCAACTTCGTGAACAATTACATCAGGGATACGCAGGGATATTGAAAGCGAAAGCCAAACGCAAAGCGAATTAGAAAAGGAGAAAAACTCAGTGCAAATACTTCTCATGGTACTCTTGGCGGCGGCGGGTCAGACGCCGCTCTACGAAATGACGAAAACAAACGTGGACGACTATCTCTCCAATATCCAAGTCCAACAATCCAGCTTTGCATCTCGCCTTCACATTATTGCGGAAAGCAGCCTTGGCACTCCATACGTCGGCGACCCATTAGGCGAAGGTCCCCGGGGAACTTACGACAAAGACCC
>JAGLCZ010000234.1 GCA_023145975.1 Candidatus Hydrogenedentota bacterium
GGAAATCGCGTGGTTCAATTCGTAGGGTTTGTTGCCCCCGAGGTTGATAATTTCATATCCTGTGGAGGTGTGAGCAGCCGCCACTGTTCCCCGGGCAATGTCGTCAACGAAGGAAAAGTCCCGCTTCTGGGTTCCGTCCCCGAACAATTCCATTGTTTCTCCGTCCTCAATCCAACGGATGAAACGATATACGCTCATGTCCGGCCTCCCGGCAGGCCCGTACACCGTAAAATATCGAAGAACAGTAACGTCAATCCCATACAGGTAATGATATGTGTATGCCATGGTTTCCGCCCCTTTCTTGGAAGCCGCGTAGGGAGAAATCGGGTCGTTAACCGGCAATGTCTCAAGAAAAGGCATTTTCTGTCCGGCGTAGAGCGACGAGGTGGATGCAAGCACAAACTTTTGAACGTCATGGCGGTGCATCAGTTCCAGCAGGTTGGTTGTGCCCAGGGTATTTGTCCGCACATACACAAACGGATCCACAAGGGACCAGCGAACGCCCGCCCGGGCAGCCAGGTTTATTACTCCGTTAAAATTGTGTTCCTTGAACAGAGGCGCTAATTCTTCCAGATTTTCAATATCAAGACGGCGAAAGTAGAAGTTGGGATGGTTTTTTAACAATGAGAGACGGTATTCCTTTATCCTTGGATCGTAGTAGTCGTTCATATTGTCCACGCCCACCACTTTCACGCCCTTTTCCAGCAGAATTGCCGCCGTCTTCGCGCCAATAAACCCGGCAGCCCCGGTTACCAGAACTGTCTGCATCTTGAGACTGTTATTCATTCAACACCTGCACTTTCTGAATTCCAGTTGTCACCTTCCCCTCCTTGTAATTGAATTCAGAACCCCACGTGCTGTGAGGTACGAGATAAATCAAAAGCATGACCAGTACGGAAAAAACAGTAGCACGGCGCTGCCATTTCATTTTACTACGCGTTAAGTAGAGAGACGGGAACCAGCACAAAAAGGCAATCAGGGTCTTGTTGTCAGTCAGGTCCCAGCCAAACGGTATCCCAGCCCATATTTCCCCGAACGCATATTTCTGGACAACAGGCCCCAGAAACAATCCGCCAATCCCAAGAAAAAGCACAGTAATTCCAACAAGCCGCCTGCGGTCTTCATGGACTACCAGCCCCAAACCTATGCGGACCGTCAAAAACAGCGCCGCAAACATGAACAGAATATGGGGCAACAGGATAACCATGGGGACAGCTCCCTTGAATCGAGTAACCACCGGCTTCTCCGGAACCCTTACTACAATGTCTCCATCTGTCAACTCCAACTGATATATCAACTTACCCGCCGGCGGTTGGTGCGGAAGAAAAGCAGCGTAGTTGTCCCCCTGATGCAACATGGGAATGGTAATCCACTCTTCGTTGCTGCGATATCGCTTATATCGGAGAACTGCTGATGATAAATTGTCCCCGGGGACATTTACGGAAACCTGCTGATCTCCTGCGCCACCGTGACTTCGCTCAAAATGATAAACCACAACCTTGCTTCCCAGCATCTCAGAACCGGATACAGGATAAGTCGGTCCGGTTTCCCGCTGGTACACTGCCAGTCCTACTGTCAAAAAAAAGGCCAGAATCCATAAAACAGCTTTTTGCATTTAAACGCTCCATGATAAAAAAAACAAGCTTATTTTGTCATTGGAAAAGGCTTTTGTAAACGAAAAGCCCGGTTTTTTCTTTCTTTCATGTAAAAAAGCTCCTGCAATTTCAGGAAATCGTACTATAATTTAAGTAAGACCTATCAGGGAGTGGCCAGTGGAAAAACGCATATATCGATCCATTGCTATCTTTTTCCTGTTGATAACCACGA
>JAGLCZ010000235.1 GCA_023145975.1 Candidatus Hydrogenedentota bacterium
GCTTCCTTATCTTCTCCAATATCGTGCAGTGCAACACCGAGTTCATACTGCGTATCAGCGTGGTCGGGATTTGTTTCGATGGCAATGCGAAGACAGCGAATGGCTTCTTCAGTATTTCCTTCTACACGTAATATCGGACTGGCACTCCTGTTAGCGCCGTAATGTTTCGGATCAATATCTAATGCTTCCTGAAAATAACGCAACGCCTCAGTTTCATTGCCCTGCTGCTGTTTGACAAGACCAGTGTTGTAGGGAATTTCTGCATCTCCCGGCAACACATTACATGCTGCAATAAAATGGATAAGAGCATTCTCCCATTCCGTATTTTTAAAGCATAGTAATCCAAGTTCAAAGTGTGCCTTTCCATGACCGGGCTTAATTTCCAGCACTTGTAGAAAACTTTCCCGTGCAGCGGCATAATTCCCTGCGGATTCGAGTGCGCATCCGTGGTTGTAGTACGTATCCGGTGCATCGGGCAATAATGTGAAGGCTTTTGTAAAAGTTTCTTCGGCTATGCTGTTCTGTCCCAAACGCGCCTGACACAAACCCAGGTTTGAATAGACCTCCGGGGATTCAGGCTGAAGATCTAACGTGGTTTCAAATTGGGTTACAGCCTCTTCGTAACGACCCAGTTGCAATAACGCCAATCCTGTATTGTAATGAATTTCTGAATTATCGGATGTGTTTTTTTGTGCTTCTTCAAAGTGTGAAAGTCCCGCTTCATACTTCCCCTGTTTTACCAGCAGTAACCCCAGATTAAAGTGAGCCATGATATCTTCCGGAATGACATCGATTACCTGATGTAATAGTGAGAACGCTTTTTCGTAATTCCCTTTATCGACATAAACCACTGCCAGATCCACCAGGGCTGCCCCATGTTCGGGATTCAAGGCAACCGCTTTTTCTAACGCAGTTTGCTGTTCCGGGATTTTTTTTGTCTTTTCCAGTGTGCGGCTTAACCCATACCATGCATCTGCATCTTTCGGATCCCCCTGCAGTCTTTCCTCGAAGGCACGTATAGATTCCTCAAAACGTCCCAACTCAAAAAGGGTCAGTGCCTTATTATAAAGCACGGCATCATAATCCGGTTTTAATGCAAGTGCTTTATTAAATTTTTTCAGTGCGTCTTCATTTTTCCCCAGTTCGAAAAGCATGACCCCCTGATTATAATAACCATACGCATCTTCCGGATGGCGATCCAGCCAGCGCTGTTCATCCTTCACCCCTTCTTTAAGCCTATCGGTGGCAGTCCATGCCTGACGTCGTTCATCATGCCAACGTGCCAGGTCCGGTTCAAAGGGAATGATCTCAATGTGAGCCAAAGCAAACAGCACCAACAACACAACTGCAAGTGCCAGCCCTTTGCGCCACTGCCTTACAAGAAGCGGATCCACAATGGTCTTAATGCCATAGCCCCCGAAAAGAAGCATAAAGGGAATCATGGGAATCCTATAACGCCCATTGACGTGAAATGGAAGGAACACCACGAAGAAAACACCAATATACGCCAGAATCAGCACTACAATGGGAATCTCCACCTGCATTTTTTCGCGCCATTTTTTTCTGTCCCGGAATAGATGCCATAACCACGCGCCCAGCCCAAACACAAACCCTGCCAATGCCAGAGGAAAACCCGCCATATAACGCAATATGGGCGAATGCTCCTTTTCATACGCCAATACATAGTTCTCATCTATTTCTTCCGGTGTCCACGTCAGTATAGCCTTCGATAATACGCGCTTTGCAGTAAGCTCGGGATTTTCGCGAATGAAACCAAGTGTCTCCCGGCGCATTTGGGCAACCATCTTTTTCTTATTTTTGGGATCGATATTGTTATGTTTTGCGTAATTGTCCCAGAATAGTGGTATTGTAAAATATGACCATGTTTCCCCTTCAAGTATTGTGTTCAGATAGGGACAATTATCTGAAGTAAGGCTTGATTCTGCATTGTTGCAAAAAAGCAATTTATTTTCTGCGCCAATTGAACCATATTCTTTGGCAATTGGAAGGACAATGATTGTGATTATTGGCAGTACCAGCAGTATAAATATTAAAGTGGAAAAAATCGCATGCTTATATTTTTTCAGTATCAACCCAATCACAAATATCCAAACAGCAATGAACAGGATAAAGGGTAATATCTCATATCTATTCAAGTAGAGACCTACCGCAGTCATTGCTGCCAAGGATACCCACAAATAGAGAAAAAAACTGTTGGGAGCGGTAGATTCCTTCCTTGTAATATTTGTTGTAGGCTTGCAGAGGAGTATTACAGAGGAGCTTAACCACTTTTTAAGGAGTAGTATTATCAGTATAGATAATGTGCCAACGAGCGTCACCTGCTCTATTGTAGATTCCATAAATGGAAATATCCAGTAAACCGTCAATAGCATCATCGTTGCCAGTGCCGCACTTGCTCCCCAAAGGCAATAGGCAAAGGTAAAGAAAAGGCATACCGTAGTAATACCAAGGAAAAATTGGGCAATAGGTATTACAGAGGGACTATCCCCAAAGAAAAAATACTGTATTGCAATAAAATATGGATAACCGGGGAATGAGGGAAGTGAAACTATTTCAAAAGGATCACGTTGTCCACCTGGTAGTTCCCAGTTTCCAGTAACAAGTGCATGTCCCCAATATTCTTTGAATATGGCATCATGGGGTGGGTATCCAAAATCTGCCCGGTGGGCAACATCATAAAAGTAACCGACACGTATTAATATATTTATTGCCAAAATTGCAATAAATCCTGATGTGATAAGATATTTTTTATTCATAACGCCACGAAACCAATAAGTATGTAGTGCTCAATAAAAAGTGGACAGGAAAATTGAGGTATTATGCTGTTTATCGGTGATCTTTTTACTTGCTTATCATATTTTTTCCCACGCATAAAAATAGTTTCTTTCAAAGGACAGCATCATAGATCGGGTTAACTGTCCAAATTATTGGGCACACCAGTTTTGTTTTATTGACTCTTTCTATTTATAAATAATATCATAGGACTTGTGGCAGATACATTAGGAAATATTAAAATCTCTAAAATACGGAAAATAAAACGTGGCATTACGCAATAAACGTATACAAATTTATTCTCTTTTGCAACAGTTGTATAGTGAGATACCATATAAGCTTTTTAAATCAGGGTGGGCATTTCCTCCCTGGTACTATCATATTGAGTTTACCCGTCGCTGCAACTTGAGATGCCGTATGTGTCTTAACATCCAGTATCTGGAAAATGTGCCCTTGCAAAAACAGAAGGAAGAAGAGTTAACAACAGATGAATGGTTAAAAGTGATTAATCAGATTGGTCGGTTCAGTCTGATTACTTTTTCAGGTGGCGAACCGATGCACCGCTCGGATTTTTTTGAAGTACTGGAGGCTGCTTCAAAAAAAACATGTACGCATTATTTATCAAATCTTACCTTGCTTACAGATAGTTATGCTGAAAAAACGATAGATTTAGCTGCAAAAAGGCTTGGCGGAAAAGGATTAAATTTTGTGGGGGTATCATTGGATGGCCCCGAGGAAATCCACAATCATATTCGGCGTCATCCTAATGCATTTGGACTTACTACAAACGCCCTTGTTAAATTAAATGAAATTCGCAAAACTAAGAAAAAAAAATATCCCATACTTCATATTACGACCGTTATACAACAGGCAAATATTGATGTTTTAGAGTACATTCCTGAGATTGTAGCATCATTAGGTGTTCATGTGGTGAACTTCGTTATGGAAACAAGAATAGGAGATGTTCCCGATTTATTGAATAAATCTTTTCATGAATGGAAAAGTACAGATGCAAATGGGCCCTATATTGAAAGGGAAAGATTGGAAAAAGCCTGTTTGCGTACAGAGCAGATGGCTCAGAAATACGGCGTGGAAATACGGTGGCCCAAAGTACCCCACGAAGAACTACTAAATTATTATGAAAATAAAATTAACTTAGACCACTATATATGTCGTAGTCCTTGGAATTTTATGGGGATCAGCACGAATGGTGATGTATTCACATGTCCCTTATGTAAAATTGGTACTATTGAAAAGAATTCTTTGAAAGAGCTGTGGAATTCAGAGAAGTCCTTAGGGTTTAGGCAAACCTGCAGGGAACATCTTTTTCCTTTATGTCCGGGGTGTTGTTTTCTTGAGTACTCAAAGACAAAAGCAAATAACGATCAATAAAGTATCCGGCCCCTTAAAAATATAAAAACATTTAGTCATTTTGTTTTCTGGTGACGGAATATTTGTCTCACAATATAGGCAGGCTCCTGTACCTGCTTGTCCCCACGCATAACAAACTCGCCAAGCAAAAGAAAATGAGAAATGCTCAATGAAATATTCAGCATAAGCAGGATCGGAAGAATGGCGGTATTATTACTGCCCGGGAATAGCGTTGGATAAAAGCCTGCAAGTACAAAATAGACAAACGCAAGTGAGGAGACAATAAAAAGCGGCACAACAGTAAAAAGATAGATAAAGGGTATCAGCTGCTTGAATACGTTGTGATACAGGGCTGCAAAACGCCGCAGTGTCCAACGGGTACGACCATATCTTCTCACGTGATGGTTTATAGGCACTTCAACAACATGCTGTAACGAGAGCATTATGGCACCCGGATTAAGTGGGTGAAAGGGTCCGGGTTCGAAAGCGTGGACAACGGTGCCCCGTAATATTTTCATGCCGGAACCAAAATCATATAGGGGTAATCCTAATGTACCTCTTACCACAGCATTTCCTAAACGTGAGATGTAAAGGCGCAGCAGGTTATCTTTTCTTTGAGTTCTCGCCCCACTCACCATGTCATGTTTCTCGTCAAATTTTTCTATCAATAGACGGATATCTTCCGGATCAGCCTGAAGGTCGCAATCAATAAAGACAATATCCTTGCCCATTGCATATTCAAGCCCGGCTGTTGAGGCATTAGTCTGACCTACATTGCGTGCTAAATCCAGTATGCGGACGGCAATATCAGTATCGTTACAAATATCCAGCAGGCAGCCAAGCGTATCGTCTACACTTCCGTCATTGATATAAATCAACTCAAAAGTAAACGGTATGCCTTTAAGAGCCGTAACAAGACGTTTGTGAAATTCCCGCAAAGACTCCGATTCATTATAGCAAGGAGCAATAATGCTGAAGTCAAAAGGATATTTTTTATCAGATGGATTTATTCTGTCCATAATATTATTTTCATTTGCAGTAAAATACGAAACAAGTTCCCGCTATTCTATCACAGATGGAAGTACACGCATTCAACGATGCAATATTTCCAGAAAGACTTCCGGGTAATTCTGAGGGCTGTACAGTATGCCATTCTGTATGGCACACATATAGGAACACCAGCATTTTTTCTCGGCGACAAAATCTTTAATTTCTTTAGATCGTTTTGTAGAAAGTGCCGCCGTCACATCGTAATCGAATTCTTTCAGTTTGGCTATCAGATAATGATTTTCATTTTCGTGTTTTCGTATTGCTTCTTCCAGCCATAAGGGTTCGCAGGGCATAAGACGCCCATCGGCAGTGATGACAATAATTTTTTTGCCTGCCAGACAGGTAAAGCAACGCTTTTGATCAGAAAGACTTCTGATATATTTCTTTTTAATTACATTGCCCAGGGCGGGAACAATTCTGGAAAGAAAAGGAAGTGCATTAAAGGATTTCTTTTCTGTAACCTCAAGACACATCTTTTCTACAAGTACATTCAACAGCGCTTCCGGTACAGCGGCTTCATGGTTGCTGCGCAGAATAGCAACGGCATGGTAATTGGGTGAGAACCGGGTGCGAATGGTATTGACAATTTCATCCGTAGCATTCACCGTATTTTCTGTAATAACCGTATTGATATTTACAGATAGCCCTTTATACCGGGTGCGAAGTGGATCTAATTGCTCATAGGTCTTGCAAAGATGCTCATAGCAGCCTTCCAACCCTCTTTGCTTGTCATGTGCCGCACCAATATTATCGAGGGATAAATTCAGGTTCAAGGTAATACCGGAACATTCCTGCAGCACTTCCTCACATACCGCCGCAGTACGATGTGTAAAAGTACCGTTTGTGGGGATACTGAATTGCCGGGTACCGGCATAGGTGTAAAAGGCATGTATGATCGCAGCAACGTCATTTCGTACGAAAGGTTCGCCCCCAGACAGCAATAACTGGGGAAGCGGATAAAGAGAACGTGCGATCTTTTCTATATCCTCAATCGACATATCTTCTTTGCGATCAGATACAAAGACATTTGCGGCATTAAAACACATGGCACATTGGCAATTGCATCGGTTGGTAACAAAGAGTACCAGTTGCCCCGGTTGATTGAAATGCAATAAGTTATGGGCAAAGACCTTTATAAAAGACACCGATAAACCTCCTTGGGGGACTGTTCGTATTTTTCAAAGATACTTTCATGAAAAGCCCAAAACTCTTGCATGCATATATGCATTTTAATCAAGGCTTGAAGAGGATGATTTGCAAGCCTATCCAGAGTTTATTAACATAATTGACAAATATACCAGGTTTACGAGCACGCCACAGAGCACGAATCACATAGCGCGGGCGAAAATAGAAGCGGAAATAAGCTTTTCTGACCATTTTATTGAGTTGCTCTGCACTCTCATAGGTATTAGGTACATATGTTGGAAGCATAAACTTTACATTATCGTGTTCCATAAGTTGTCCTTCCTGTAAAGCTATTTCAGCCAACGGTGTACCTCCAAAAACATGATAAGGAGCAAACATCATATAATCAACATTGAGTTCAATTGCAAAGCGAATGGTTTGTTCTGCCATTTCGGGTGTTTCTCGTGGTACTCCGAACATCATGAATCCTGCGACTTCTATTCCGGCATCACGCGCCCATTGTGCCGCCTGCCTGTTTTGTTGTAGCGTGGATCCCTTTCGCAGTAGATTAAGCGTTTCCTGATTTCCTGATTCAAAGCCATAAGAAATATGAACACATCCACTACGGCTTGCACGCTGCAGCATAGTTTGGGTCACAGTGTTAACCCGTCCGAAAGCATTCCATTTGAATGAATAGCCTGCTAAATCAAAAAGATCACAAAAGTGTTTCACCCAAATCTCGTCCTGAAAAAAATTATCGTCTGTGAAAAACACAAATTCAGCAGCATGTTCTTCTGTGAGCAGTCGTAGTTCAGCGATTACATTTTCCGGGCTGCGTCTACGGTAATAGGATGCTTTTGTATTGCTCTGATAACAAAATCGACATTTTGCCCAAGGACATCCCCGTGAGGTAATAACGCGTTCTGTGGGCATATTGGGTTGCGACATCATAAATGGCATGGGATTATAAAGTTCCCGTTGATAAATATGTCGGGATGGAAAAGGGATGGTGTCCAAGTCCTGGACAATTTCTTGTGGCGGACCGTAAACAAGTTTTCCCGATATATCGCGTCTTATCAGCCCGGGAATATCGTCCAAAGAGTTCGATGATTCTATTTTGCTGGCAAGTTCCGCAAGAGAAAAATCTGCTTCGCCGAGTATTGCCAATTCAAGCTCAGGACATTCATTGAAGCTTTGTTCTGGAAAAGAGGTTAGCTGTGGACCACCCAGTACCACTGGAAGGTTGGGACAAGCAGTTCGGATGCTTTTTATCAGTTCGAAGGCAATAAAACGCCCTGCAATAAAACAGGGAATTCCCACTAAATCAGGAGCTTCTTGATGTAATCTGACGATGGCTTCTTCAATGTTTAATTGTAGCGCCTGGCAATCTATAAACGTGACTGTATGACCTGCCTTTTCCAGTCCCGTTGCAATGTAACCAATACCCAGCTGCTGATAGACAAGACGTTTCGTTCGGGATTTAAACCCAAACATCTTTGGAATATCAAAAGGAGCGTTTATTAACAGAACTTTCATTGCACTTCATTTCATTTCTTGGGCAATCCAATATTACCGTTGAGTATAAATTATTTTGTGTGGTTTTCTGTATCTGCATACCGCCGCCGTTCTTTAGTGATTATAGAATTGGAGCTGTTGTCGCAGATGATTTCTTTCTCCTCCGCAAAAATAAGACCGCTCATGCACTGACGGCCTACAGCTTCATCGTAGCTTAAGGGAGAACAGTTTGTATTTAATATTACAGGCAGTAAACGTCGCGGATATTTAGAGACTTTAATTCCCAGTATATTCGCAGAGAACAACGACGCAATCGCAGGAAATAAACGAAGTGTTTTGAACTTTAGGGATAATGCAAATACCGTTCCCAAAGCGAGGGCTTTCACAAGGCGGTTACTGGAAGAAAAACGTTCCCACCATTTCATACCTCTTTCTAAGCGGGACATTCCGATATATTCCGTAATAGGAATTACTTTGTCAGGATATCGCATAAAAATCATGACCTGCGTATATAAGCACAGCCGAATTTTCACCACATCCAGTAGTGCATACAATGCCTTTTGAAAAGTAAATATGCTTTCCCGGTCGGATGTGAAATACCGTTCAAAAATTGTATCCATCATTTCGTCAGGCATGATCATCATGTCTCGTGACAATTCTGCACCACGACCAATCCAGGAGAAACCGTTCACTGATATTGAATGTATAAAAAGCTTATCTTTGGAATATTCAATTTGATTAATCAATTCATCTTCATTTACCCCTTTGAAAATTGTCGGAGACGGTATGGTTGTAATACCTAGTTTTTCAAGGTTCTGAAACGCCTTTATTTTTGGGGGAATGAAAGGATCGGTTCCCAACTTTGCGGCTTTTGAGGCATCGGTCGATTCGACGGCCAATCGCACCTCTGTCATGCCTGCCTCTTTCAATGCAGCACAAAATTCTATGTCAGCCAACTTAACACCGTTGGTAGCCAGTTGGGTTAATACGCCTGCAGAACGTGCTTCACGAAAAAAATCGAGAACATGCGAATACAGTGTGGGTTCGCCACCCATCAGTGTAAGCTTGGTATCTTTATGGGTATGAATAATCTCTTTTATTTCTTCCCATGTCATCTCCCGGCAACGCCCCCCCCCGGTTTCAACGCTGCAATAGGAACACTGCATTTGACATTTCAACGTAGAAATGATCCAGTAATTGGTCATTCTGCCCCGAGGTTGCGTGGAATCGAGAACGTTATTAAAAAAGTGATCCAGATCCGCATACGCATCGCCATGAACAGACAGTAGAAATTCGTAGTCCCCGTGTTCAGAACAAGTTCTGCCAATATAGGCTTTGCCGTCTTTAACCCGTATTTCAGCATCTACGGGTTTACAGCAAACAGGGCAAACTGATTTTGTGTTCCTAATATACGCCATACTCTAATTTCCTTAACAAGGCGTTTCGTTTCAATACCACCGTTATTTGGCATACCGCCTTAATATCAATAGTTACTCTGTAATAACCAAAAAGTTAACGTGTATACAGAATGTTTTTTTCACACCTATCTATAATCTATAGTATACAATAATATCCAACTGGTGGTGAAGACCGTATTAAGAAAAAAAGTTATTCTTTGGTGTTTTTGCTGTTCTTTTTGGAAGCCATGTTCGGAATTTATACTTTTTTGGCGGGAGTACCCACCATCACACTGTTTGGATCTGTTACA
Organism: Candidatus Hydrogenedentota bacterium; assembly: GCA_023145975.1. Taxonomy (GTDB): domain Bacteria; phylum Hydrogenedentota; class Hydrogenedentia; order Hydrogenedentales; family CAITNO01; genus SLFT01. The sequence goes on from JAGLCZ010000235.1 coordinate 9,563, forward strand.
TCTTTAAGAAGGCAGCTTTGTGCCCCTGCTACTGTTCCGGGAGCCAGGGTAAGTTGGTGGTGTACCATGGAGCCAATCCCAAAATAGGAACCCTTACCCACATGACATGAACCTGCAATCACTACCCCCGGAGTACAGGTAACATAATCTTCAAGTACCGTATCATGTCCTATTCCGATCAAGCCTATGAGGGTGACATAGTCACCTATCTGGACTTGCGGGCTTACCACGCATTGCGGTCCGATAAAACCACCACGTCCGATGGATTCTGCATGAACGACCGCTGAGCTGTCAACAATTGTGGGACTCGGTTCGAGCTTTGCATCAAGAGCACGGGCTACCAGGAGCTTCTTGACCCGTGGATCTCCCGGACCACATACGAACTGACGAAAGTCGTCGTCGTGGCCGTCCCGTACTTTTGAAAAATCCCAGTCCTTTATTACCGGCAGAACCGTATCACCCATTTTTATTTCACAAATATCCGATTGGTCATCTACGAACACCACGCGTGTAAAGGGATAACGTTCCATCAGACGAACGTATAGCTCACGCGAAGTTCCGCAAGCACCAAGAATAATCATTGTATTTGACATAATGCTATATTCCTTTCTACATTCCTCAATCTCAACATAAAAAAAGAGAAGACAACCTAAAACATTTCCATTTTTTCAACCCCATTTTATCATAACCCCAAGGCTTAATATCAGAAAATATGTTTGCTCATGTTTTTAGTGATTGTATTATGAAATCATACATTTTCCGGGGTATATGGCTGGGTTTGGGATAATCCCTGATGATTCGAAAAAAACGACTTGGCTTGAGATAAAACTCTTTTGGGGCTCTTGTATAAATTTTATTCAACTGTTCATCAGAAATAGCAGAAAGATTGATACTTATTTTTTCAAAGTAGATATTGTCATAAGAAAGACTTTTAACTTTTTTTGGGGATTTCTCCATTGCATAACGATATAAAGGGGTTCCGGGAAGTATTGTGACGATAAAAAAGAAACAGGTATGAAGAGGAGATTCAGTTGCCAGGCGAATCGTAGTATTCATCTCCTGTTCTGTTTCATCTGGAAACCCAAACATGGTAAAAGAACTGGTAAAAATACGGTGGCGTACACAAGTCTCAACTGCCTGGGAGAATTTTTCAATATCAAGGCGCTTATTGATTACTTTTTGAACACGCTCCGACGCAGATTCCAGAGGTAAAACGACATAATGCATTCCCGACTCTTTCAATGCTACCACGATTTCTTCGCTCATCAGGTCGGCACGTACACCACTGCTGAATGCTGTGTTAATCGGTCCCACTTCGTCAAGCAGATGTTGCGCATAAGAAATGACCCTGTTTCCATCAAGGTTGAAGCAGTCATCCACATAATCAATGTCTGTAATACCGTACTGCTGTTTGTAGTATTTTATTTCTTCTACTACACGTTCCGGCGAGTAAGCACGATATTTTTTCCCAAAAATATTATTGCAGTATATGCATCCGTAGGGGCAACCACGGCTACTGGATATGGCTGCATATTTACGATTGGGGATAAGCGTAAGGGATGGATTTCCCCAATACTTTTGAATGTCAATTAGGTCATAGGCTGGCAGAGGAAGATTATCCAAGTCTTTAATTACAGGTAGTGTTCCCGGATTGGTAATAATCTCATTTTTTTTATTTCGGTATATCAGCCCGGGAATACCGGAGAAGTCCATACCGCCCTCAATATGTGCCTGCAGAACGGACTCAAAGGCTAACTCTCCTTCTCCTGCGACAGCAATATCCGCGGACGTTTCAGCAAGTGCATATTTACCCATGGCGATTACATGGGGTCCCCCAATCAGAATCAGGGTTTTCGGACTAGCCGTGTGTAGCGCCAGTGTTATCTCAGGGGCAATATGGGCAGATGGTGTCATATAGCCCAAGCCTGCTATGTCAGCGCCAAAATCTACGATCTGTTCTACGAGCTGTTTATTACTCCACCCTTCCATAGGTTGATTCACCACCCGTATTTCTACGGAAAATTTTTCTCTCAGATAAGCTGCTAAATACAAAACCCCCAAGGGTGGTGTAAAGAGTTTAAACTTGCCTGGCGGGGATATGTGCGCCAAGAAGATACGCAATTTTTTAGACACGGGGACAACTCCTATTATAA
>JAGLCZ010000236.1 GCA_023145975.1 Candidatus Hydrogenedentota bacterium
TCTTTTTCTGCTGCCATGCGAAAAAGAGACGCAGCTTTCTCGAGATTTTTCTCAAGCCCATCCCCTGTTTGATAGCGAAAAGCTAAATCGCATAATGCTGACATATCGCCCTGTTCAGATTTAATACGGAGTTCGCTAATTAATTGCGTTTTGTTCGTTAACCAGTTTTTGATGTAAGACCACATCGTATGTTGGCTCCTGCTTTTTTTTTCAATCCTATGAAGAATAGAACACTATTAAGTATAAGGATATTTCAGGTAATGTTCAAACTCCTGTTTTTAAAAACGACTGAAGTTGTATTATTGGAGTTCTTCTTCGGTAGAATGTATTGAATCAAATTTAGTGTGGGTGTATACATATTTTAAGGAGATACTGTAAATGTCTAAAAAAAATAAATTGAATCGGCGGGAGTTTGTACGAAATTCGCTTTGTGGTGTCGCGACTGCTTTTTCGGTTCCGTACATTATTCCATCAGGTATTTTGGCATCGCCGGAAAGACCGGGGGCGAATGATCGCATTTGTGTTGGTGTAATTGGTCCTGGTCGTCAGGGTTCATCGTTGATGGGGCAGGCCGTTCGTATGAAGGATATGGAGCTTGTGGCATTTGCGGATGTGTATCAGGCACGTCTTGATTCAGCCCTTGGAAAACATCCTAAGGCCAAAGGATACCGTAACTACAGAGAGTTACTGGCAGATCCAAATATTGATGCTGTTTTTATTGCTACCCCTGATCACTGGCATGGAATAAATACAGTACATGCGTGTGAGGCTGGTAAAGATGTATACGTGGAAAAGCCTATGAGTTTGACTGTACGTGAAGGGCAGTTGATGCTAAAGGCGGCACGCGATCACGAACGGGTAGTTATGACGGGAAGTATGCAGCGTTCCATGAAGGAAAGTCGCATTGGCTGTGAGATGGTGCGTAATAACCGTGCAGGTAAGATTCATACTGTACATACGAAAAACTATCCAAGTTCATGGGAATGCACGTTACCTGCGCAGCCTGTACCTGAAGGATTGGACTGGGATATGTGGTGTGGGCAGACAGAGCCGCGTCCTTATCATGAAGCACTTTATTTTCCCCGTGGCAAAGGGACAAAAGATGAACGTGGTCCGCAGGGTTGGATATCCTATCGTCCCTATTCCGGCGGCGAGGTGACGGGTTGGGGGCCTCATGGCTTGGATATGATTCAATGGGCACTTGGAATGGATTTGACGGGACCTGTTGAGGTTTGGCCGGAAGGGGAAGGGCTTTGGGCACCTGTATCTTACCGTTACGCCAATGGCATTGTTGTTCATTTGGATGATGGCGGTCCCGCAGGCGGTGGACATTTCATAGGCGATAAGGGCGAGATAGTGGTGGATCGCAACCGATATGATGCCCGCCCGAAAACTATTGTTTTGGATCCTATTGGTAAAGAGGAAATAAATTTAGAGATCAGCAATAATCATATCCGTAATTGGCTGGATTGTATACGGTCCCGTAAGACGCCCATAACTGATGTGGCTGTTGGGCACAGCAGCACAAACGTTTGCCATATTATAAACATTGCCCGCCGGGTAGGACGTAAGCTGCAGTGGGATCCTGAAAAAGAGCAATTTATTAACGATGAGGAGGCAAACAGTCATCTTGAACGAAGCATGCGTTCCCCTTACGTTTTTTAGCAAGTTTAGAGGGGAAAATTAAAATGCTTGGTTTCGCATTGGCTACGTGCCTTTGCAAATAGATACTGGGCTTTGGATACAATTTCCGGATTTTCGGCAGCGACATTGTTGGCTTCAGCAAGGTCGTTTACAAGGTTGTATATCTCAATTTTTCCAAAGGGTTGTTTGCTCATGCTGAGTTGCACTGCTTTCCAGTTGTCGAAACGAACCGCTCGTTTTCCACTTTGTTCGTGGAACTCCCAGTACAAATATTCATGCTGTTTCTGTGCGTTACCGTTATCAAGAAGGGTAGGTACGTATGAGATACCATCCGTATTATCAGGTGTTTTTATTCCGGCAAGTTCGCAGGCTGTAGCGGGAAAGTCCCAGAAGGCGGATGGGTGATCGGTATGAGAGTTTGGCTGTATTGTTCCGGGCCACCAGGCGATGTGTGGTATGCGTATACCGCCTTCGTATAAGTCGCGTTTTCCACCACGCAAAGGACTGCTGGAATCGAAAAAGAATCGATCATGACCGCCTTCATTCATGGCCCCATTATCGCTTGCAAAGAGTACAAGCGTATTAGAGGCAATACCGAGTTTATGAAGTCTA
>JAGLCZ010000237.1 GCA_023145975.1 Candidatus Hydrogenedentota bacterium
TCATGGGGGTTTTCCTGGATGGTAAATTCCATGATTTGCGCAGATTCCTGTAGCGGACCAAGGGCGCACCATAAGCGCTTGAGTCCGAAAGAACAATGGCTGTACCGTGCATTGGCGGTGGTGAGTATTATGTCAGTTTTTTTTGTCATTGTATAAAATAGGGTATTTATTGGGTTGTATTATTCAGTATCTTCCGGTACTTGATATCGTTTTCGCAACTGCGCCAATTTTTTTAATTCCTGCATCTTTCCTTCCTGCCGCTGTGTTTCAGAAAATTGCGTCGAGAAACCATGGTGTTTCCTCTTTTTCTTTGGATGTTAATCAGGCATCAGAAAATGGGTGCGTGCCAATTCGGTTACCGAGTCAATCTGCGTCTGCTGCCAGGCTTCGTCTCGATCCAATTCGGAAGCCATCAGTGCTGCCACTTTGGGTGCCATTTCAATGGCGGCCTGGGCATTGAGGAACAGAGCCCGTGAGCGTCGTGCCAGAAAATCTTCTACGGTGCGTGCCTGCTCTTCGCGTACTGCCCAGATCACTTCGGCAGCGCATGTTTCCAGGGCAGGGTGCAGTTGTTCCTGCCAGTCCCGGTTTTCCGCTATCAGGTTGTTGATCTGGAGGGCATCTGAGCCATAGGAGGCAAGAGCACCCAGCTGCTCCGGATCCTTCATATATCCGTGAATATGCAGGGTGTGTGTTTTGCACGGCTGTGGATCAAGTTCGGCAACGGTGGATGCCTGATCTACGGTATCTTCTGCCATACGCCGGTAGGTAGTCCATTTTCCACCAGTGATGGTAACCAGTCCTGAAGTGGAAATATGCAGGGTATGATCACGGGATAATGCCGCCGTATTCCCTTCTCCGTTACCGGAAACCAGCGGGCGAATACCTGTGAATACGCTGAGTACATCACTTTTAGACGGCGTTTTATTCAGGTAGCGGGCGGCATGGGTGAGTAAGAAGTCCAGTTCTTCGGGAAGTGCTTTGGGTTCAAGTTCTGCTTTGTCGATGGGCGTATCGGTGGTGCCTACCAGGGTATGATTGTGCCAGGGAATAGCAAAGAGTACACGCCCGTCATCGGTGTGCGGCACCATAATAGCGCTGTCACCGGGCAGGAATGAACGGTCCAGCGTAATATGTATGCCTTGGCTGGGGCTGATCATGGGGGAAGCGTCAGCATCGTCCATTTTCCGTATGGTGTCGGTAAAAGCACCTGTAGCATTTACAACCACTTTGCCGCGTAGCCGGTATTCCGCACCTGTTTCGTTATCCACTGCCACGACACCGCGTACAATATCGTCTTCCTTGACCAGTTCCCTCGCTTCCACATAATTGGCAATAACGGCACCCTGTTCAACAGCAGTCTGCATCATATTGATCAGCAGCCGTGCATCATCGAATTGACCATCGAAATACATGACGCCGCCGCGTAATCCTTCTGTTTCGATGGTCGGGATATGTTCAAGCGTTTTCTCCAGAGATAAATTGCGTGATGCCCCAAAGCCGTGGCGTCCTGCCAGAAAGTCATAAAGGCGCAGCCCGATACCATAAAAGGGGGCTTCCCACCAGGTGTAGTTGGGCACAATAAAGGGGAGATCGTGTACGAGGTGGGGGGCGTTTTGACGGAGTAGACCCCGTTCCTTGAGTGCTTCCAGTACAAGGGATACATTGCCTTGCTGCAGGTAACGTACGCCGCCGTGGACCAACTTGGTGCTGCGGCTCGAAGTGCCTTTTCCAAAGTCATGGGCTTCAATCAGCAGCGGGTGATAGCCGCGGGATGCCGCATCAATGGCGACTCCGATGCCGGTAGCACCGCCGCCGATGATAATAAAGTCCCATACCGTGTTCCGGTCTTCCAGTGCCGCAGTCATAGTAGCGCGTTTCAGCATGATCTGTTTTTCTCCTCTAAGGTTGTCCTACCGGCTTGTTACTCAGGTGTAATCGTTTTGCAATTGCTTTACCGGCGGCAAAGCCTGAAAGGGTTGCTCCTTCGACCAGACCACCGCAAAAAGCATCTCCGGCAAAGTACAGGGGAGCACGTCCTTCTACAAAATAGAAGTCTTGCTGAAGGGTATTTTCAGGTGTTCCATAACGCCAGCGCCGGGGATATAGGCTTATAATCTTATTTTTCAGGAAGGGTGCCGCTGCCTGTGCCAACAATTCACCCGCCTCCTTGATGGGAGTTCCCTGATGTGTTTTAGCAAATTCACGGGTTGCATGCAGCGTTATTGCAGGAGTGTTCGGTGAAATACCCTTTTGCTGGTTATCTGCAATCCAGGAAATTGTCGGATCATCAACCCGTGCTGCACCGGGAGCAGGGAGTTGGGAGGGACCGTCAAGAACTGCTGCCGCTGCAAAATGGGGGATGTATTCGACACCGGTCAGGGGCAGTAATAGAGCGCCCATACGCCATGTGTTTTCATCGCTGATAAGTCGTAATGCTGCAGGAGGGGGAGGTGTTAACAGTACAATATCCGCTTTGATGCGTTTGCCCTGTTTGATTTCGATGAGCCAGCAGGAGCGCCCCTCCGAGATACGTTTTACAGGCGTATTCAACCGCACCTGCATATCTTTGGCAAGTGCATCTGCCAAAGTACACATGCCGTTTGCACCGCAATAACGGGGATGGCTTGCCAGTTCAGAGACGCCGGAAATTTCAGGGAAACCACGGGTCCATTCCCGAGCTTTACCCGAAGCAATCCAGCTGTCTGCGATATCGTGGAATTCAGGGCGGCGTACGGTAAAAAACTGTGCCCCTAAATCGAATATGCCCTTCTCATGGGTGCGGGTTGCACAACGCCCGCCGATTTCCGGGGCACGCTCTAATACCAGCGGGTCTATATCCTGATCGCGTAAGGCGCGTGCTGCAGAAAGTCCTGCCATGCCTGCGCCAATAATGACCACGTTAT
>JAGLCZ010000238.1 GCA_023145975.1 Candidatus Hydrogenedentota bacterium
CCAGCCATACAAATACTCCTTCTTTGTTAAGATTGTGATTCCGGCTTGTCCTGCTGTGATTCGGAAGCCTCAGGAAAAACCTGACGTAACCAATGGATCACAAGGGAAGCCTGACCCGTTTTACTGCCGTGTTTGAGCACACTCAGCAATTCACCACGATCAAGCCATAACCCGTGCCCGTTAGCGCAATAATCATATACAACCGGCTCCGGTCCCCCTGTAACAGCTTTATCCATAGCATCATCGCATATTGGACAAGGACGCGGTTCTTCATCTTTCGCAGCAGCAGGATCGCCACTGGTCAAAAAACCATGGGTCATGGTCCGGTCACCGAACAACAAATCGAGTTCGCCCTCATCGAGCCAGATACCGCAACACGTATCGCAGTAATCCACCTCGATTTCTTCATACTCGATGGCAAGCATCGGTTCTTTACATACGGGACATTCCATGGCTACATTGTAAAGGGACAGTATAAGGATAATCAACGTTTTGAAACGTCACGGTAAATATTCTTTTTGATCTGTAGAGAAAGCCGCCCATTTCTGAAAAACAGACACCACGCCGACATCCTAAACACAATCTCTCTTGAAGTTATACTTCCTCTTTTTTTGCTGCCGTTAGGGAATTGTAACCCAGGCACCTGCCGCACACGCACTTCCCAGTTTTTTCCCTACTGCGGAACCTTTAATCTTATTGAAGTCGGCACCTGCGGGCGGAAGCTGGAAAGCCCTGCCTGACTTCGCCCGTTCTAACCGCTGCATTGCAAAAATACCTTCTACCTTGGTCACGTTAATGCCCTCGATTTTCCGATTCAAACGCGCCATCTCAGCGTACAATGCTTTTCTATCCTTATTTTCATCTGCAACGAGTTTCTGCGCTTTGTTTCGTTGTTCAGCATCTTTAACGGCATCACAATCACGCAATTTCACATAACCGCGATTACTTTCTCCCAGACAGCCTTTCTTTTTCATTGCATCAACCTGCGTATTACGCGTACGCATACTCGTTGCAATTTCCCGGATCAAAGGCGAAGTAGTCACCGAAAGTTCAGCGGCATAAACCGGCTGCACAGGATTCAATGCATTCATCACACGCTGTAACTGCGATGTTGATTCCGGTTCCACAACCTCTTCCACTCCGGGCAAGGCATCCGTTTTCCCTTCGATGAAGTCAAGGACATCTTCTGCCTGGTCCGCAACGTGCCTGATGTCTAACGTTATGTGGGCATCTATTTTATGTTCCGTCCGTATAACGCATCCCCATGCTATAGTCAACGCAACCACCGCACCAAAAACAACATATTTTTTCATCGAGTTTATCTCCATTATCATCAGGGTAACTACCGCAACCACGATACCATAAAAACACACGATACAAAGCTGTAGTTTCTACATACTACTAAAGACGAAAATATCGCCAACATATTCATACTGTCTATAAGTATAAACTATTCCAAAGTGTAATAGGGAATAGTATTCCTCAAAACGGCTTTCGCAGGTTCGGCGGATTCAAGATTGAAATGCAACCCCTCGCGAAAAAAGAGGAGACATCATAGAAGATTTCGGGAGAATTGTTTAAAGCCAAAAAACCGAAGGAATCTACAATGTCCCCACATCATTTTACACGAGATGAACACATCAAACTAGAAACGTATAAATCGGCAGGTTACAGTAATACCCAAATAGCCGAAATGCTTAATTTTACAAAAGTAGTATCGGTCGTGAAATACGCCGTAATAGTACCTGTAAAGGATATTGTGCTCCAAGCGCAGATCGTCTTGCTGTTCGTCGCAGAAAAGAGTTGGAACGCCATAAAAGGCTTGATTATCTACCACTTCGTCGTTATGTGATAGACAAAAGTATGGAACGTTGGTCTCCGGAGCAGATTAGCAGTACTCTTCGCTTGAAATACAAGCATGATCCTTTGATGCAGATTTCTTATGAAACTATTTATACGACAGCTTATTCTGATAAACGTTTTGGCCCTTTGTTGATTCCCTACTGGCGGCAGCACAAAAAAAGAGGAGGAGGGAAATAAGCAAGAATCGCATTCCTATTAAATATCGTCCTAATATTGTTACTGCACGTTCTCGTGTGGGATATCTGGAAGGCGATACCGTAGTTGGTTGTGGTCAAAGCGGTAATATTGTCACTTTAGTGGACCGTAAATCACTCTACCTTTGGAGCGCACTATGTCCGGCAAAACATTCCCAGGTAGTAACCCGGGCAATTGTAAGGATTTTGGCGAAGGTTAGCTCTCAACATCTTCATACCATTACGTTTGATAATGGTACGAAATTTCCAGGTCATATGCAGATTGCCAAAGAACTTTCGGTGGATATATATTTTGCTCGCCCATATTGCTCAAATGACCGGGCTAGAAATGAAAATACCAATGGTCTCTTGAGGCAATACTTTCCTAAGGAATTCAGGTTTGATACAATTACTCCAGACCAGTTGCAACGGGTAGTTGAAGAACTAAACAATAGACCTAGAAAAACCTTGGCTACAGAACACCTGCCGAAGTCTTCAATCAATCAGGGGTTACGTTTCGAGTTTGAACCTGCGCCGAAAGCACTCTTCAGAAATATAGTTGTGTAAAGAAGCAACATTATGGGTATATAAATTACAGTGACTTTTAACGGGGAGTAAAGGAGATTCAATGCCATTTACAACTAAGTATGATGCCAGAAAAAACACGGTGTTTCACCGGGGAACGGGGGACATTGTAATAGAGGACATTATGTCCGAACTCAAACAGCTTTTTCAGGATTATGCAGGAAAACATTCAGTCTGGGATTTGCGTAACGCTGACATCTCTAAAATATCATCGACGAATGTATCCAGCAGTATACCACTTGTCAAAGCCAATGCAAAACTCAAGGAAAACACAAAAACAGCATGGGTTACTTCCCGCCTCTGCGACTTCGGCCTATGTCGTATGACCAAAATGCGTTCCGATTCCCTTCCCTATAAACGACGGGTATTCAAGACGATGGCGGAAGCATTGGCATGGATTGACGGCACCGATGAAATATCCGATTGTCATCCGAGGGGTTAAAGATTCTGCCTGACAGGTACAGCGCATAATACAGCGTTAAGGAAAAAGTATTGTGAAAAGAAACATATTGCCTCAGTTCCTTCTTGTTGGTGCTATTGTATCTATTGTGGCTCCAGCACTAATGAATCCAGCTGCAGTGTTTGCCACAACGGAGTTACATTCTATCCGTCCTGCTGATGTGTTATCCAAACTGTACATTGACTATACCGGACTGGATGCAATGAAAGAGGCGATAAACCACGGTGAACACAACACAGCCCTGGGAACATTACTGACTCATTACCGCGAAAAACATCCCCTTGAAGAAATGCCGAATGCAGTATCTGAGACAAACCTTGCTGTAGCTAACAATGTGGTTAATCATATTTTTCAGTGGGGCCCTTATGAAAAGGCCCCGTATGGCGAAGATATTCGTTGGGACTGGGATCCCCGTGGTGACATAGAATGGGTGGCGGCCATGTACCGGTTCCATTGGGCAGAATCGCTGGTACAGGCTTTTTCGGAAACTGAAGACCAAAAATACGGGGAAGCATTCGTTGAGCTGACCCGCGACTGGATCACAAAACACCCACTTCAGGAGCGTGATAAGACCCATTATGTTTATGAATATTGGAAAGGATTTGCCTGGCTCGATATCCAAACGGGAATACGGGCAACACGGTTGTGCCAAGCTTTTCCCGTGATGGTACACGCCGATGCATTCACGCCGGAGTTCCTCGAAATTTTTATGGCAAGCCTGTACGACCATCAAGCTAAAACCGAAATGTTCCCCATGGGTAAAGTACATAACAAGGCGGTTTTTGAACAGCGGGGTTTTGTGAACATTGCCTATAATTTCCCGGAGTTTCATGATTCACGGCGATGGATGACTCTTGCTATGGAACGATTGCACGAAGTGTTCATGGCGCAGGTGACGCCCGACGGGGTGCAACGGGAATGGTCGGGAGGTTATCACAGCGGCGTATTGCGCGATGCCGTCGAAATCATGGGGCGTATGAATGCTTTTGATATTCCTGTTCCGGCAGACTACCGGAATCGAGTGCACGCCATGTACGATTATATTTTCGGTATGGCAACCCCCGAACTTGCTTATCCCATGTTTGGTGATACCAGTCGAGATATAACATTGCCGTCCAGGCGTTCACGGTACGTACTCTACTCGGAATTAGTAGAGGCAACTGAGCTCTTTGGTGATCCGAAATATGCCGCACGCGCTACCCTGGACCAAAAGAAACTTCCAAAACAACGTTGTTACGCTTTCCGAGATGCAGGCATGTATGCCATGCGTAATGAGTGGGGGCCTGACCAAATTTATATGGCACTACATTGCTCTCCACCGGCAATCAGTTCTCATGACCAACCCGACAACGGCACCTTCGAACTCTATGCCTTTGGGCACTGGCTGATGGCGGACAGCGGGTACTATACCTATGGCCATGACAAAAAAGCCCGGGCTTGGCATCGACAGACAAGTGTTCATCAAACCCTGACCCTGGATGGCAAGAACACGGCTGTTGCAGCTAAACCCCTGCTCTGGCATACGGAACCTGATTTAACCGTAGTGACTGTGGAAAATGCTTCTTATCCCGACCTAACCCACCGCCGCACCCTATGGTTTGTGGACAACACCTTTTTTGTGTTGCTGGATGAAGCCATCGGCAATGCAAAGGGTATACTCGATCTGCATTTTCAATTTGCAGCGGGTGAGGTGGTTATTGACAGCGATAACAGGCAGGCAGCCACAAAATTTGACGACGCAAACATACTCGTCTGGCAAAATTCGGTTGCACCGGTCGCCTTGGAAAAAGAGGATGGGTGGTTCGCATGGTCCTACGGTAAGCGGAAAGCTCGTACCGCCATACGTTTCCGACATAAAAATTCCGCACCAGTATATTTCCTGACAGTTATTGTTCCTTACCGTGGCGTGAAGCGACCGTTCCCTAGAGCAGAACTACCTCAAGAGTTTGATATTGGTTCAGACCGAATTGTCATCTCTGTAAACGCTTTCGACAAAACATACGAAATCGGCCGTAATCTGAAAAATAAAAACGGGTGGTGTAATATCGTAAATAGATAAGAACCGGGAAATTTTATTCCACAAGGAAAAGTATTATGAACCGTAGACATTTCTTATAAAGTATTACTGCCGGGACCTTGGCATTATCTTCACCAACTTTATTGGGAGAAGAAATAGGAAACCTCAGCACTCCCAATATCGTTTTAATCACGGCGGATGACCTGAGCTGGAAAGAACTCGAATGCTACGGGCAAAAAAAGATTAAGACACCAAACATTGACCGGATTTCTGTCGAAGACATGAAGTTCATACAGTATTACTCCGGGTCTGCAGTTTGTGCACCGTCACGGTGCAACCTGATGACAGGCAGGCATGGTGCTCATGCTTATATCCGTAACAATAGTTCAGTAAAAAGCGACAATCCGGACAGGTTCGGCGGGCAGATTCCCATACCCGCAACTATTCCGACCATTGCAAAAGCTTGAAACAAAAGGGCTACGCCACCGGTCGTTTCGGGAAGTGGGTGCTTGGCGGACCAAACTCTTCGGGCGATCCGCTCCGGCAGGGATTTGACCGATTCTATGGTTACAACTGCCAGGGACATGCGCATAAGCTGTATCCCAAGTACCTGGAAGACAACATAGCGGAACGTCCAAAATGACAGAGCGCATGAACATGGTCCGCGGTGCCGCCAATCGATAACGGCGAAACGCCGCCCAGGTAAGCACCCATTTCAGCATGAACCTGATCATCGTTGAGATAGGCAATTCGTTGTTTTATAATGTATCACAGTATCGTAATCGGTTTAAGTGACGCAACCCCGTTGGGCTAGAAAGAATGGTGGGACGGGTATCGCTAACCCAGGGTAGCGGAGTACCGCAACCCCGGGCTGTGTTATGAAATCCCGTTGGGACTTTAAATGCAAATACACGCGTTTCTTGTCATCTACTCTAATTCCTACAAGGAATCTCACCTGCTATGGCACAAAGGACACGTTGCACTTTATCCTTGAATCCGCCTCTCAAGAAAATTCTGTATGAAGTATACCCCTTTCCTCCAATCCATTTTTACCCAGCCCATTCACGCTCCAGTTACAAAACGCCTGCCAAAATATTTAATCCGAAGAAGAGACATTTCGCATCTAAATACGCATTTTAATATAAAGATGAAATGATGCTGGGTATTAGTGTATACTACCGTTAATATGACTAATGAAGAATCCCTCCCCACCTTTGATGATTTCAATTTGGACGCACGCTGTGCGCGTGTATTACACAGAATGAAAATTATCACCCCTTCGCCTGTGCAGGCGCAGGCAATACCTCTTGTGCTGGACGGCAAAGACCTTGTGGTCACTGCTCAAACCGGTACAGGGAAAACTCTGGCATTTGCGTTGCCGGCACTGTCACGCCTTGCCGAACACGGAAAATCCCGAAAAACCCGCATGCTGGTACTGGCTCCCACACGAGAGCTGTGTATACAGGTTGAACGGGTAATCATGGATTTCTGTAAGGCTCTGGGAATGCACAGTGCGCCCATTTATGGCGGCGTAGGCATGCATCCCCAAATAGATAAGCTTAGGCGCGGTTGTGACATTGTTGTCGCTACACCGGGTCGTCTGCTCGATCACATGTCTCGGGGTACAATAAAATTCAGAGATCTTGAAATACTGGCTTTTGATGAAGCAGACCGCATGTTGGATATGGGATTCATGCCTGATATCCAGCGCATACTCAAACAGGTACCCAAGGAACGCCAGACTCTGATGTTCTCGGCAACATTCCCGCCTGCTATCGAACGGCTTACCCACAACATGATGCGTAATCCAGAGCGAATCAGCATCGGTCGGGAATCCACGCCTGTTTCCACAGTACGTCAGCTGCTCATTCCTGTGCGGGATCAAGATAAGTTTGAAATGCTGCTTGAAATTTTGAAAAAGAAAGAAATTGACTCTGCTTTGGTTTTTCTGCGCACCATTCGCCGCACTGACCGCATAGCAAGAATGCTCAAACAAGCAGGGCAAAAAGCGACGCCAATACATGGTGATCTGGCACAATCACGCCGCCAACGTGCTCTCGACGGGTTCCGCA
>JAGLCZ010000239.1 GCA_023145975.1 Candidatus Hydrogenedentota bacterium
GGGGGGTAGGTATCCACGTATCCCCCATAGTGAGAACTGGATCCGTTAGACTGCTGGATCTGAATGGAGGTGTCTCGAAAATTGTTTCATTACCAGCCGTATCCATAACACTTAGTAGAATCGTGTTTTCCCGAGCAGCAGCGTCTGTCTGAAGTGAAACGTATTCAACACTATCTGTCAAGTCACCAGCGCATGTATCCTCAACGGTAAATGCAAAGAACTCTTTTATTTTTTCCAGCGTCAGATTAGTCAAGTCCAAGCAAATAAACACAAAAACGTCATCATCATAATAATCCCAATCTTCATCAATGGGTATAAATCCATCGATGACAAATTCGGGTTCAGTCTTGTCCCCGACAGTTACTGTGCGCACGACCGGGGCGGATTTATAGTCTTCTCCTAATGGGTTGGTGGCGACAAATGTGATTTTGTACTCCCCATCCTGAGGATTAGTAATTTTTATTTCGGGTAGCGGCAGTAACTCATTTACAGCCACAGGACTTGTACTTCCGTCGGGATTCGTGATAATCACAGTAACACGGTAAAAAAGCGGGTCAGAACCACACTGAGGTCTCATTGCTGCATCTACGTCCGAAATGATCTGAATACCTGCATCAATGTAATCTTGGGAACACTCTGCAACCTGATTTAACCCACTCTTCAGAATAATAACGGGGCGGGTGGGTACAATTGTAACAATCCTCTGTACTAGGACAGCAGGATTGTTAGAGGTATCTTTGACATTATGATACAACACATAGTCGCCAAGATATGGAGTTGGATCAATTCCCTGTTCGCGAGGCGCCTGTAGAATCTCAAGGGCTGCACGAATAGCGTTGCTGCCAGTTTGTTGTACCGCCTGAGTTAACAGGTCATTATCGTCGCAAGCATCAGCAACCTGCCAACCTTCGAATGGTTTCTGCCAGTATTGTTCATTCCACCATGCTTCACAGTGCAATTCCGCTGATGCACGCCATGCGCACCATGGGATGGTAATGCCAGGATTTTGCGTCGGCGTTGCATCTGCATCCAAAAGCGTAATTACCGGACTCAAATTATCCAACACATCTATGCGTCGCGTGGCAGACCTTGATGTGCCGTAATTATTGGAAACTGAGTAGAAAAGCGTATAGGTTCCAGGAAGAGCGGTATTCACCTGTCCAGTAATTACCAGTCGTGTGGTAATATCTCCTTCGCATAAATCATAGGCACTCACATTTGTCATCGGGCTAAATGTGTCGCCACAGTTTAGGACTGTTGTGCCCCCAACGCCTGTTATAGAAACCTCATAATGTGGATCAATAAGACGTGACTGCCGCGCAAGCTTGCCTGAACTATCGCGGGTGATATAATATGCACGGTACCCCAAATAGTCCGCACGCGAAGGGTCCTCCACAAGCGGGGGAAGTGGATAAATATTAATGTCACCCATGCGCCCAACATATTCAAACTTTTCCTTGTTTGTTTTTTTGTTAAACCGTGTGAGTATAAGTATAATTTTTTCCGGATCAAGTATTCCCTCGCAATTGTCAATTGCCGAAGCACCCGGTTCTTCATAACTTGATTTATTACAGTTCCAGTCAAGAGGCGGCGCAATAAACTCCTCCTTAACGAACCAATCATTAGGCAAATCATCAAAGCCTGGCCATAGTGGATCTGAATACTTTGCTGTATAGTTGGAAATACAAACTTGCCACCACTCTGGAGTTGTAGGAGGTGATGACATATTAAGATCTGCTACTCCGCCACCTTCAAGGGAAATAACCGGACGTAAAGAATCCACAATCGTCACTTGTCGCTCCAAATGTAAAGGGAGGGCTGTCGGATCGGTGCGCGGAGGAGAGATTTCATACGTCACGACGAAGACCTCCCCCACCATGCCCGTCAATACATCATTCACGCCTTCGATGTTAATCGTCTGAGTCAAATCACCTTCGCAGTCATCATAGGCGAAGGCTCCCAAATCATCATAGGGTTCATTACACTGCCAGTTAATATTATGTCCGATCAATCCAAAACTAAACTCACTGCGCACTTCTACCAAACGTTCTACTGTAATACTACGTGGTTGAAGCGAGAAGTCTGAAACAGTATAAAAGACTTTATATGTTTTGTCAGGAGTGTGAATATCCACTTCACTGGCATTAATTGTAATGCGCGGGGTTAAATCACCCCAGCATACGCTGTGGGCTGTGGCGCCTTCTTCAACATACGCTTCATTACATTGCAAGTATACGGTCGCAGATCCAATAAGTGTAATGGTAGGTGGTTCGGGGCATACGATTGACAAAATTGCTATAAACCCGACTAACACTGCCTGTAACATGATCACAGACCTCCTTGTTTGCAGTTGTACGCTTCAAAACAACGCGAAATCATAATTAAATTTCAAGTATTATTCACCCGACTGCGGCTTGTTATGACACACCATATTACCACTATGACATAGGCGACATTACTATTATCTATAGTTTACCACTAAATACAGTCTTTGTAAAAGAAAATTTCTCTCCCGATTTTTCCGAAGGCATTGTTTTCTATATTTTTTGGAGAAAATAAATATTACTGATACTTTTAAGTTATTCCGAAACCCTTTGCAAAATCATTACGCAAAAATACACCTTCTTCGTAAACTACTTCCATTTAACTCGTATCAGTTTGTTAAAACTATTTAACAAACACTCGAAAAACTAGATCCTAATTTCAACTCCTGCCAAGTGCCATCTAAGGTGTAGTCACCGAATTTGTGACGAAGTATACATATAACGTTTGATTTATTATTGAACAATGTTCCAATACGATTCACCTTATATTTTACATACTCAAGGTAACAAATTTTGCATATTGAAAATGTCTGGTGTATCCAAGTATGCCTCGTTGCTGTACTGGGCAACAGACACCGCAATATTTAATAGTAGCCCATCAACATCAAACACCACATTCAGCGGATTACCTTCAGTGTCTACAAATGGGGGCTGATTGGCCAGCAGCGCCATATCCTCTAGTGAAAGAGATGGGCTAGGTTCCCCAAACTGCCCAATCTCTGCTATTACCGCTTTTAGAGGCAGTTGTAGTTTTTCCTCGGCACCATATAAAACACCGCACTGGTCCTCTATTCCGAATTCAGAAAATGCCAGATCATAGCGTTCTGCAACCAGCTGATTATCTGGATACATGCTTATCATAGCACCACGCTTTTCATTGCGTCCGTCGCTTAGCATTATCGTTGTCGGGCGCTGCAAATACGCATGTTTTGTTAATTCCACAGCATCGCCAAGACTGAAGGCATCATACAGGATGGTCCTAATCAGCGACAAGGCATTTGGTTCAAGACCAGTGAATCCAGGATGACTTATCTCAACAACTTCTACAGCAGAGATACCGCCCAGATTAATGCCTGTACGTCCAAAAGCAAGACCAGCATAAGTAAGCACGGTATGTGGCGCACCATCATTGGGAATATAAACTACAGCACACTGATGCTCCCGGAAACGACTGTTAATCGTGACTGCGTGGGCGTTGTTTTCTTCGGTGAGCAGATCACGATAAGCCACTGTGGAAGCGGTAGTCCATGAGCCCAGTTCTTCAAACATCATCGCCGCGTGAGCGCGCTGTAACATTTCCAGGGACACTTCGACACCTGCTGCGCCTGCAATACCAGCGACTTCTTCTTGTATGCGCGTATCAATCAGCGGCAGGTATTCATCATCACCAAGCAACGAGTTCCACGCCTCATCCAGCCAAGCGTCTGAGCAGCCAGTCTGTGCACAATAAAAGGCAATATATTCCGGCACAAAAGCATTGATCTGCTCGAAAAGCAGCTGGCCGTAATAATTTCCCATTTCGTACGGGGTGCCATACACAACGATAACCGGCAATTTTTCTTCCTCAAATGGTACTGCGTCAGGACGCTCGTCATTAGCCACATATCCAGTAAAATCAGGGTACTCTGGCGGCCACACGCGTACATCTGTAGAGAAGATCATATTAGGAACACTGAGCCCCTGATCTTCGAGAATAGATTGCAGCATGGGCGGAAACTGCGCGGGGTTGAGGTATTCGAGTTGAATGAAATAAGCATTATAATCGCCCTGCGCAGGGGCAGGAATTGTTGGCGTTATGTAATAAGAGCCTGAGCGCAATTGCAATGTTGTTTTTTCCCAGGCGTCGCCAATAACGTTGTCTCGAAAGTCACGTTTTCCTGTGGAGGTTGCCTGCCATAAACAGGCATGTACAGGAAGATTACTCGGATCTACATCAGTACAAATTCGTCCATCGTCCCGTAACTCATAGGTCAATTTCGGACGCGCTTTATCCTGAGTAACGGCCATGTACCATGCAACGAACATCCCGATAGGATTACTCGAATCAGTCAAGGCGGTACCACTGCCAATCTCGCCCATGCCATGACCTACATTGGGCACATAACTCATGTGCGTATCTGGACCTAGTTCATCGAGATATAACTCCGCTGTATCCGGGACAAAAAATTCATCGCCCGTGGCGTTTAATAGAAACTTGGGCATTTCTTCGTACGCGCCCTTGAGAGCATATTCATAAGGATCTACATAGGATAGCAGTGCTTTTGCTTCGGGCGTAATTTCAGTATCGTCGCTGCTAGGTAAAAGGCGATCAAAAATCTGTTCCTGGGCATAATCGTATATTGCCGGGGACCAATACCCATAAACCTTTTTGTGATGGGCAAGATTTTCCGGCATGTTCAGCACATTGATAACAATTGGGGCTATTGCCTTAACGCGCGGATCGACAGCACCGGTAAGCCATGTCGTCCAACCGCGTTTGGAGGCACCTGCAACAATGAAGCCATCCACTTCAGGGAGCACTGCCTCGACCATGTCCATCGTCTTGACGACAGATTTGACCATGGGGAACAATAGCGGCCAATAGAAAGTGGGACTGCCGTTGTTATCTGTGAAGGATTTCAAAAATTTGTCATACGAATATGCAATAATTTCGTCCTCACTGCGCTGGCGGAGCACTAAAGGCACACTGGTACTATTATCCTGGGTTCCAGGAAGAACCACCTCGTCACTGAATACTATCGGCTGGCTCGGAACATTTTTGAGATGTACTACGGTCGTACCTGTGAGTATGGCAATTTGCAAAAGCACTTCGTTAAGCTCAGGTTCTGAGGTGCGACTGCCCC
>JAGLCZ010000024.1 GCA_023145975.1 Candidatus Hydrogenedentota bacterium
AAAAGCACGAACAACTGAGTCGTCGGGTCGGCATGGATATTCAGGAATATACACAGGTATTATTACAGCGTATGAAGCTGCATTCTCCTTTTGCTGGAATACGTATTGAGGATCGTCAAGCAATTATTGAAGAAACCCTTGCCTCGGGATCGACAAAGTCCAATCCGCGCACGGTGACTGCTGATGACGTGTCCTGGTTCCTTGACCGATTATTTACTTCGGAAGAATAAAGGTGCCCATGGTCAAGGACATGTACGTATGATATTTATTGCAGTTACCATAGTGCTCTTTTCCAGTTTAGGCGACGGGAGCGATCCGGATATTATTTGCGGCAATACGGAATCCCTGACTACACCGTATGTCTGCAAGTGGTACATTAGTAATGGGGCAATTAATTTCCATCCCAAACTGGATGAGTCGAAGAAAAGGATAGACCGGGAAATCAACCGGGTATTTGGTATCTTGCCGTCATGGAAAGAACCGGCTACCTTTTCGGATTGGCGTGCGGAACTTAAAACGTGGGATTCTGACATCGGTATAGGGCGGGATTTATCGCCCCGGATAACGTTGATGCTTTGGATTAGTGGTTCCAAAGGAGTCGTAAAGAACAAGGAGACCTACGGGCTGTTGCAGACTGATATCCGTTTTACCCGTAAGGCGATTTTTATAACGCCGGAACTTTCCTGGTACCCTAAAGATAAAGTCGATTACGAGCGCGTGGCAGACAAGCGCGGCGGCGATTGGATACGTGCCGTGTTGTCCGGAGCGAAGCCCTACCTGGCAGTCGCTTCAGGATATGGTTGGGTACATGCCGGCGGGAGTCTAAAGCTTAAACTACCGCTGCTGGGCACAATACTGCACCAAAAAGACCGCTATGACCATCATCTTTTCAGCTTTAGTCCGCGCCTGGGCGTTGAGGTGCCCCTGGGAAAGAAGTCCAGTTTTACGGTTACTGCCTTCTATAACTTTTACGATAAGCATGAACACGAATACAGCGGACCCTGTATCTCCTTCAATTACCGGATGCACTTCTAAAATAACCAGTGCACCTCTTACTATTCCCGTCATGCATCATGCAGGACTCCTTGCACTTTGGCGATAAGCAAATGATTCGAAAAGGGCTTCTGGAGGAAGTGTACCTCCGGATCGAGAATACCGCGGTGGGCGATGGTATCGGCAGTATAGCCGGACATATAAAGTACCTTAAGATTTGGATCGTGAGAAAGCAGGTTTGCGACCAGTTCACGTCCATTCATCGTAGGAAGTACCACATCGGTAATCACCAGGTGTATTGTGTCTTTGTGCTCTTCGACGATTTGAATGGCTGCTTCCGGAGTCTGTGCGGTAAAGACCTGATAGCCTGTAGATTCAAGCATAAACTTGCATAAATCCAGCAGGTCCCCTTCATCTTCAACGATTAATATGGTTTCCTGTCCCCGCTCGCAAAATTCATCTGCTGTCGGCAGACCCGCAAGGGCAGGCACTTCTTCACATTCGGGGAGATATATCTCAAAGGTTGTTCCCTGTTCCAAACTGCTGTGAACATGAATAAACCCGTTATTCTGCTTTACAATGCCGTACACCGTGGACAGCCCCAGACCCGTTCCCTTATCCGTATCTTTGGTGGTAAAGAAGGGCTCAAATATATTTTTTAACGTCTCCTTATCCATGCCGCATCCATCATCATTCACACGCAGCACAACATAGTCGCCGGGCAAGGCTTCCGGGGGACTTACCCCATCGCCCTCTGTTACGGTTGCATCGGTTATTTCCACGGTGATAGTACCCACACCGGCAATGGCGTCCCGTGCGTTAAGCAGCAGGTTTGCCAGCGTTTGATCTACCTGCACGGGATCAATGTGTACCCATGCCGCTGTGCTGTTCGGTTTCCAGGTCAATACGACATCCTCGCCAATGATCTGCTTCATCATACCCAGCAGTCCATTTACCGTTTCATTCAAATCGATTTGCTGGGGTGCCGCTTCCTGCTTGCGTGCAAAGGTTAATATCTGGCGGGTTAACTCCACCGAACTCTTAGCTGCCTTTTCTATTTTCTCCAAACTAG
>JAGLCZ010000240.1 GCA_023145975.1 Candidatus Hydrogenedentota bacterium
GGTTCCTGGTGTTTTCTGGCAACAATTATTACTACGGCACCCCTTGCCCCGGATTCGCCCCTGACGAACCGATGCGGTTCCTGTCGCGCCTGTATTGAAGCCTGCCCTACCCATGCCATAACGGAAGAACAAACGATGGATGCACGGCGCTGTATTTCCTATCACAGCATCGAGAATCGCGATGAGATACCTGAAGATATTGCCGATAAAATGGGCGACTGCCTCTTCGGTTGTGATATATGCCAAAGCGTATGCCCATGGAATCAAAACAAAAAATGTGAGGATGCCGCCTCCCCCACCCACCCCGAGTTTGCAGCCCTTGATCCCGCGATGCTGACCACCCTTAGCGACGAGGACTTCCATAGACTCTTTGACGGTACTCCCGTCACACGTGCCAAAGCAAAAGGGATCCGCAGGAATGCGTCCCTCTTCCTTCGTAATCATATAATCCCCCCTGATGATTCATAAACAGGTGCGGCACTTTTTAAAATCATGGTTCCTATTCCCCCCCCTGCACGTTCCCGGACACGGCCTACTTTCCCCTGCATTTGATAATTCCCCGCTACAGGACTATACTTAGTCGAACTCAAATTACTATCATTATAAAATAACAACTGAAAACAGGAGAACGATTATGCTAACTGCACTCACCCTTACGCTGCTGGCAACATTATCACAGGTTACTTACGAACCCACCTGGGAAAGCCTGGACACACGTCCGAACCCGCAGTGGTTCGAAGATGCCAAGTTCGGTATCTTTATTCACTGGGGAGTTTATTCGGTACCTGCATGGGGGCCTAAAGAACGTTACTCCGAATGGTACTGGCATGATATGGAAGATAAAAAAGGGAAAACACGGGCATTCCATAACAAAACCTATGGCGAAGACTTTCAGTACCAGGACTTCGCACCCTTGTTCAAAGCAGAGATGTATGATCCCGATTTGTGGGCAGATATCTTCAAGCGTTCCGGCGCAAAGTATGTTGTACTTACATCAAAACATCATGAAGGCTTCAGTCTATGGCCGGATGATAATAACTGGAACTGGAATGCAAGAGATGTGGGACCGCACCGCGATCTGCTGGGTGACCTCACCAAATCGGTACGCGATGCAGGATTACGAATGGGCTATTATTACTCCCTCTACGAATGGTTCAATCCTGTGTATCAAAAAGATATCCACCGTTATGTAGATGAATATATGCTCCCCCAACTGAAAGATCTCGTGGAACGTTATAAACCCGATCTAATCTGGCCGGACGGCGAATGGGGACATCCTGCCACTACCTGGCGCAGCACCGAATTTTTGGCATGGCTGTTTAATGAATCCTCTGCCCCCAAAGACATCGCCATTAACGACCGCT
>JAGLCZ010000241.1 GCA_023145975.1 Candidatus Hydrogenedentota bacterium
TTCCGGTCCATAGCCGTAGTATCTATAAGAAGGGCATCTTCAGCCCGCCGTAACGGGGAATCAGCCCGGGTCATACTTTTTTGATCCCGTTCCCTGATTTCTTCGAGTAAGGCTTGAAAATCTACAACATCTCCCCGCGCCTCCATTTCAAGGGCGCGACGCTTTGCACGACATGACAGGGACGCATCCAAATAAATTTTACAACGGGCGGCAGGGAATACCACGGTACCAATATCGCGGCCTTCCGCTACGGTAGGACGACGGCATCCGAATTCCCGCTGCAGCTCCACCAGACACCGGCGAACGCCCGACACCTGGTCAAGTTTATATATATTACGGGTTACCTCTGGAGTACGGATTGCTTCCGTTACCTCTTCACCGTCTACATACACCCGCAATCCAGAACCGGTCTCCTTCATCTCCAGACGCATCCCGCAAGTGCTTTGTGTCAATACATCAGGGGTACCATCCAGTATCCCCGCGTGCTGCAAGGCACGCCACGTTGCCGCACGATACATGGCACCTGTGTCCAGAAAAGCAAAATCAAGTGCCTGTGCCACTGCACGGGACACACTACTCTTCCCCGCACCTGCAGGCCCGTCAATCGCCACTATTTTATCACCGGTATGACTGCTTTTATTCACGGCATCCGCTCACACGTGTTAGAGTGTATCTTTGATCAATAACGATAGGTATCAGGCTTATAAGGTCCGTCCACGGGTATTCCGAGATAACCCGCCTGTTTATCCGTCAGTTTGTCGAGGTCCACTCCCAGTTTCCCCAAATGGAGTCGTGCAACTTCTTCATCCAACTCCTTGGGCAGGGTATACACTTTTCCGATGTCGTATTTATCGGATTCGGTAAAGAGCACGATTTGCGCCAGGGTCTGGTTGGCAAAGGAATTGGACATTACAAATGAGGGATGCCCTGTAGCACAACCCAGATTTACCAGACGACCACGGGCAAGCACGATGATTTCCTTGCCATCAGGAAATAGAAAGGTATCTACCTGGGGCTTAACATTTGTTTCTTTAATATCAGATCGTTTTTCGAGGGAACTCATGTCAATCTCTGCATCGAAATGCCCGATATTACAGACAATGGCCTGATCTTTCATGGTTTCCATGTGGTCTATGGTGATGACATCACAACAGCCGGTCGCGGTAACAAAGATATTGCCAAGAGGAGCGGCATCATCCATTTGCATGACCTGATACCCTTCCATGGACGCCTGAAGCGCACAGATGGGATCTACTTCCGTAATAATAACACGGGCACCCAGACCACGCATGGCATCAGCGCATCCTTTACCCACATCCCCATAGCCCCCTACCACCACGACCTTACCGGCGATCATGATATCCGTAGCACGTTTAATCCCATCGGCAAGGGACTCACGACAACCATATAGATTGTCGAACTTGGATTTGGTAACACTGTCATTCACATTCATCGCACGTGTGAGCAGGGTCTCATCACGCATCATGTGATACAAACGATGCACGCCGGTAGTTGTTTCTTCTGAAACACCGACCCAGCCCGCCGCCACACGATGCCAGTAATCAGGGTCTTCTCCATGAAGACGATGGAGGAGCGTATCCACCACCTCAACTTCGCTATTATCGCGGCATACGGGCAGTAATTCTCCTGTCTCTACAAAATGTTTCTCGAGCGCACAGCCCCGATGAATAAGAAGGGTGGCATCGCCCCCGTCATCTACAATCATGTTCAGGGTTTGCCCATCCGGATAACGCATCGCCTGATAGGTACACCACCAGTATTCCTCCAGACTCTCCCCTTTCCAGGCAAATACAGGGACACCCGTTTCGGCAATCGCCGCTGCGGCATGATCCTGCGTAGAATATATATTACAGCTTGCCCACCGCACATCCGCACCCAATGCCACCAGGGTCTCTATCAATACGGCAGTCTGAATGGTCATGTGCAGGGAACCCATAACACGCGCACCTTTCAAAGGCTGCTGCGCGGCATAGCGTTCACGGATTGCCATCAATCCAGGCATCTCCTTTTCCGCCATCTCAATCTCTTTACGTCCCCAAGCCGTCAGCCCCATATCAGCGACTTTATACGCCGGCGCTTCTTTGGTATCCGGGATAATAATTGTAGTATCAGCCATA
>JAGLCZ010000242.1 GCA_023145975.1 Candidatus Hydrogenedentota bacterium
GGAAGAGAGGTATTCCCTATATGACGCTCATGACCAATTCCATCAACCACCCTGATATGCGTGGTCACAAGCTCTTCGCAGATGCACTACTGGCATTGTTTCCGACGTCATAAATTACGGAGAAAAAAAGGAGGCTGCTGCTGCAACCATGCTAACCGTTGTGGAAGTTGCGTCAAGGGACTATTTAGGGCATATCTGCGTAGTTAGTAAATAGGCTTTTCATCTACCAGTGCAAGTACCCAGTTAATGGGGAAGGTCAGCACTGTGAGAAGAATATCAAATACTGTGGTGAACGGAAATACCAAGAAATCCAGTAACCCTTTTTCCATGAGACAATCCTTTTTTATATTGTTATTAATTTAGTCGATACTTCAATTTGAAGTATTACCATTATAGTATTGTCTGGCTCATCAGTGCCAATTTTGAGCTGTGTCCGGATTTAAATCAGGTTATTCAAAGTCTTTGTACTGTAATGCGGGATTTTTTGCCCAAGCTGCTTGTGCGCGATAGTTTCGGTCTGCTATTGGAGTATTCGCCCGAAGTTCTCCATAAGTTCCAATAAACTCGAAACCAAGTTGTTGTGCAGCGGGAAATACGCGGGCAATATCCATGGTGTAATCTTTAGCTATAGTATTTGTTGAGGCGTTAAACCAATGTAGATAGCCATATTGTCGGTGTGCGGGTATATCACCAAAACCATCAGGAAACGCTTCATCGCGCTGCATGTGGGTGAGAGTATACTGCCAGACTGTTTTTGGATTCATGGCATTTACATAGGGGATATCCGGGAGCGTACGAATCTGGTGGTAGCCTCGGTAAAGGGCATTGATAAAAATACCATTCGGCTGCAGCGTGTATGCTCGTTCGATCAAGTCATGGGTGGCAACCACCATATCAAGGATATTGCCGTCGGCATTAAAACCGAGTGCCCTTCGTGCGGTTTGCGCTTTCTGAGAAGCGTTAATAATAAAATCACCCATTTCATAGTTGATGCCGCCAATAGCAAAGGTTTCGAGCATCCATTCCAGACCGTCACGCCACCACTGCTGGTTTTCAGGTAACGAAGGGTCGAGTACTCCCTGCACTTTTCGCCCACTTCCTTCTTCATAGGCAATACTTGCCCGTTCCGGATGTTTGTGCAGATAGGTATCCAAGTTAAAAGGATGATCACCGGCATAGTAATACCCGCCATAGGCGCATAGACCAACACCCGGTATAATGGTAACATTACGATCCCGGGCGTAAAGGCATAAGTCTTGCGCAGCGGCAACACCGCCATGAGCATCCCGAAGAAAACCCCATAGGACAATGCCCCAAATATCGTTTTCAGCACAATAGTCCACGAGTCGCCTGAAACCAATCTGGAAAGACTCCGAACATTTAGTGTAGGAAAAATGTTGGTCTGATGCCGCCATTTTTAACTGAATAAGATGAGGTTCATCATCCCAGGTCATTCGTGTATCCCAGCACCACAGGAGTACTTTCATGGGGGTTGCCGGAACAGCAGTATTATTTGTACCTGCTATGGCTGACCATCCGGCACATGCGCCTGCACCTGCGGCTATCATGAAATCTCTTCTGTTCATATTTCGATTTTTTTGGAGATAGATCTGCTGTTTCCTGGAGATTATTGGTTATTTCCTTCATAAAGGTAGTGGCGTTCTATGCGTGTGAAAGCGAATAGTGCAAGGCAGAGGAAAAATATGTAGAGCACGCCAATTTTCGCCGGCCAGATAGAGACGGCGCCTGTTAAGGTGATAAATGTACAGAGATCAATCATGCGCTCAGGCAGTCGTAGAACCTGGCTTTGGGCGCGATAATGTTTTACTATATACATTACTGCAATGCTAAATAGTATTACTGCAACGGGTGCGAAGAGCGCGATCCGTTCAACGGGCCAGTCGTATTGCTCTATGGCTTCGGGTCCATACATGCCGAGAAGTACGCCGAATCTTGAACTTCCTCCCTGTGCCAGCAGAAAGAGCAGTAGAAAGACGCTGTAGGTTAGGGAGATTCCTTTGCGTATTTCGCTTGCTCTTTTTTCTTTGAATTGGACAGTTATTCCCACGGAGACAGCATAGAACAATGCCAACAGCAGTCCTGTCCAGAGGAAATATTCCATCCCGACCGCGAATATCAGCAGGAACCCGACTATGGCTGGAAACAGGGCATTCCGGGAGTTAGAGAAAGCCGCTGGTTTCGGACCGTTTTCTGGTGTGACTGGTGTTGCTTCCGTGTGGGTTGTATTCACTTGCCGTGTAGCCCAGAATAGCGTCAGCGCATATAACATACCGAGGTTGAATCCTGCATGGAGTTCCCACATCTTCCACCAGTCGATCCACCCGGGGGCATAGCGGTAGCCGAGACACCATACTGCACT
>JAGLCZ010000243.1 GCA_023145975.1 Candidatus Hydrogenedentota bacterium
TCTCATGAACTTTCTCCTGGACAGAGTATTTTTATTTTTCCCAATGAAAAACATCAGTTTTCAAACCCGTATAATGAACCCTTTGAGTTTACCTGTACTATTCTCAATCCAGATAGTAGCCCTCCTAAAAAATAACATCTAATACCGATAGGGGCGTTATCACAGACATACAGGGATATACATGCTGCAGGAAACACAATAAATGATTGAATTGTATCGGCGATATTTCGTGAGAAAAATATATTTGCTGCTTTTGCCTTTAGTCTTAACTGGTTGTCTTTGTTTATTGGAGGGGGATAATACAAATCCGGTAAGCCCATATACCTCTGTAGAAGATTTAGATCGAGGGCATCATCTTCTCATAAAAAAAGGGCTTCAAATCCATGGGTTGGTATTAGATAATGTACATTTCGACCGTGCTCTCTGGGATGCCTCTGGTTTTACTACGGCTAACTTCTGGGCATTTCATGTTCCTGAGTTTCTTGAAGAAAACACCGACATGCCGTGGGCACGTTGGGCAGGAGGCAGAGAAATTGAGAATGCTGCACTCAGTCAGGAGGAATATCCATTTCTTGATACGCTTATCAGTCTGCAAGCAGGGGATGAACAGGATCTACGCGATCCGGATAATCTTGCAGAGATAGTAGAAGTGTTGCGTATGTGGCGTGAACACTACCCAAATGTTATCGGATATGTTAACCAGGGAGCAAGTCAATACAAAACTGTCGCGGCATTTATGGCTGAAGCTGTTCCCGATATGATTATGATGGACACTTATCCCTTGAACGACGAGGAAGAGGTGCTGGATATCCCCAGAAATAGAGGGGGAAGCCCGCAACGTCTCTACGAACATATCCAACAATTCCGAAAGCTGGCGTTAGCTGGAAATGATGGTTCAGGCAGACAACCAATCCCATATGCGCTTTATACACAAACATTCTATGAACTGGAGGGGCGATGGAATGGTATTGTATCTGAATCCCAAATGTATCTGAACCAATTTGCCGCCTGGGCTGCCGGATATAAAATGGTTTGTTCATTTATCTACAATCGCCTTCCCAATCACGGAACGTTACGTCCTATCTTTTTTGAACTGCCTGATGCTTCTTCAATACCTACAGAGCGTTTTTACCAAGTAGCCGAACTTAACCGGCAGGCACGAAATCTGGGTGCTGCACTTGTTTGCCTTTTGAGCACGGACTTTCGAATTGTATCTGGACGCTATATTAACCGATGGCAAGTGATCGGAACCCATGAAGAACGTATCCCGTTACCCAAAGGGGTATGTGCCTGGACACCTGGTGCAGACCCTTATCTCATGGATATTCATGCCGAAAATATGGGCGAGAGTAATGATGGCCTTCCCGGGGACATATTAATTGGTTCTTTTGTACCCCTATATGAAGAGCTGGATGGATTCAATTACCAGGGGGAACACTATTTCATGATTGTAAATAGCTTGTCCAGTCCCGAAAGTAATATTGATGATACCCGTCAGAAGGTACATATTGTTTTTGATTTTGGGGATAGTGGCATAACCCGGTTACTTCGGTTAAGTCGCTACACAGGTCTGGTGGAAACCGTTCCTCTCACCATCATTGGGGAAAATATATATTCTTTGGATATTCTACTGGACGGCGGAACGGGGGATCTCTTCAAATACGATACCCAAGCCCCCTTCGTTGGTATATAGAAGATACTC
>JAGLCZ010000244.1 GCA_023145975.1 Candidatus Hydrogenedentota bacterium
TTGGAGCTGCTCGCAATGGAGTGCTATGTTTCTGCTGCAGATGCACTGGAACGGGCTGCCGCGCTCAATGAGGAAAGTGCAGAACTCGTGGATAACCTGGTGCAGATCATTCGCATACAGGGAGATGTAGAAAATGAAATTGCAGCAGTAACCGCGTGTCAAGATGCTTTGATCGCATTAAGTGAAGGGAATATGGAAAAAGCCGAATTAGGATTCCGTCACGCATTGACCAAAGATCCGCAGTTACCCCGTGCACAGGTTATGCTGGGTTTTATCCGGGCAACACAGGAACGCTATGAGGAAGCCTTTGATTTGTTGTCGGCATATCTTGCCCATGAAAAATATCATTCTCCTGTGGCGTATAGCCATCTTGCCCTCATCTATCTTCTTCGGGATGACCCAAAACAGGCGTTGTTATTTGCAAAAAAGGCAATGGCTCTCGATCCTGAATTTAAAGCGCGTACAGAATTTCTGGTTGATGCGTTACTCATCAAAAAAGACTACGCAGCAGCAGCACAGGAAATAAAACGCCTGAAAAATGCAGGCGTACAACTCCCGTCTTTTGTTCTTGAATATTTAGAAAAACAAATACGCGGGAATCAGAAATAAAGAATCCTTTTCAGGATTTTTTCACCGCTATCCCATGGCGGCGTACCTACTTGTATTTTCCTTTCTTTTCCATCTGCGGAAAAATATTATCAACCCTTTGTGAAACTTTTAGTTCTTCTTCGGGGTCTATCGACTTGTAAGGTCTTTAATGGTAACCCTTTGGAGAAATAGATGATGTACCATAAAAAAAGCGGATTTACACTGATTGAGTTGCTGGTGGTTATTGCAATTATCGGCATTCTTGCGGCAATACTGTTACCTGCCCTGGCACGTGCACGGGAAGCGGCACGCCGCGCCTCCTGCCAAAATAATCTGAAACAATTCGGCTTGATGATGAAGATGTATGCCAATGAATCGTCAGGTGAAAAGTTTCCCCCGAAATCCATACGAATCATCAATATGCTGTTCTCTGTAGAGTCCCTGTATCCTGAGTACCTGACCGATTTGAATGTTCTATTTTGCCCCTCTTCACCGGCAGACCATAGTACCTTGTTGTTACCGGGCGGGGACTGGGTAGATGAAAATGGGGATGTTGTACTTGAGCGGCTGGACGGTGATCCACGCAGCGGACGCTATGATCCGGCGATGGGCGTGCAGCCTGCAGATCGCAGCTATGCCTATATCGGCTGGGCCATTCCCGATAATTCCTGGCTGATCCCGGTAGTCTGGGGCGAAGGATTTTTTTTGGACACCTATTTTAGTCTGGTTATCCAGCCGTGGATGAATGGTAATTACGATAGGGTTGTGCAGCGTAATGATGAAAATTTTTCTTTTGCACACATGGGCAATGCGGTCATTCCTGCGGGGACAGAATTGACTTTACACCGACTGCGTGAAGGCGTGGAACGATTCATGATCACGGATATCAACAACCCAGCTGCTGCTTCTGTTTCCCAGTCTGCACTGCCGGTCATGTGGGATAAAATCGGTACCACTGCCGCCATGTTCAATCACGTACCCGGTGGTTCGAATGTGCTGTATATGGACGGGCACGTAAAGTTTAATCGTTGGATACCCAATCCCAACGCGCCAGACGATGCTTCCGGTACAGAACAGGAAAAATTCCCTGCCTCCTTAGCCTGGGGCATTCTTGCCGAGCTTGCATTAAGTGAACAGGATTCGCTGTAAGCTCACTCCCCCTGATTTTTTTGGTTCTACGGGAAATTACGGGAAAGGATAAGACATTGCTATTGCTATGGCACCTCATCTCACCGTCATCCCGGTTTCTCCCATCGACGC
>JAGLCZ010000245.1 GCA_023145975.1 Candidatus Hydrogenedentota bacterium
CCCCGGATGTTATCGTGGGTTTTCCCAAGACCGTCCATGGAGAAGTTGAGATGAATCGTCAGCTTTGGACATCGTTCCACCAGTTCCCCGGTCATCCGGACGATGTTCTCCTTTGCCAGACCGTTGGAGGGGAGATTGATGGTTTTCACCCCGTTGTTCTCATGGAACAGGGCAATAATTTCCACCATATCCTTACGCAGGTAAGGCTCACCCCCGGAAAGCCAGAGCTTGTCAAAGGGACCGGCGGTTTCAGATATGAGTCGCAGCTGCTGGAAAGTCAGATCATCATCACGGTTCAGGTTCGCATAGTTGAAGCAGGTGCGGCAGTGAGACTGGCACTTCGAAGTGATAAAGAGAAAAACGCTTTCCAGCTTCTTACGGCGGATCAGCTTGTTGAAATATCCGGGCTCACCTGTAGTAGCGTCGATTTCCTGAGTGGTATCGATAGTTGAGGTATTCTGCATGTGGGGTCTCCTTGAATCAGGCCGTACCCCCTTTCGCGAAACATCGCAAAGGGTTCTTGCACAACGGAAGACCTCGAAGAGGAAACGTATCTGCCATGGCCAGAACTCCTAAAGGGGCATTAGGTTCTCTGTCAGCACTAAGTTATTGCGAGTCCGATGTGGAAGTCAATAACGGTTCACGGTTTTGTATGCTCGCAAAATCACTTCGTGAACCCGCAGCGTACCTCTCGGATCAAAGGGAATTGGAAAAAATATACTCAGAAGTTGCAGAACCTACGCCCTTAGGAATGGAAAGAAAGGTATAATACCCCAGGGAAAGTCACAGGGTTTTAAACATTGCTTCCTCAGTTTATTTTTCCTATCGTGCGAATGGAAAGGAACAGATATGAAACCAACCGTTGAAATAGGCGAGACGACAATAGTTGAAGAACAGTGCACGATCGGGTACGAGTATCACAAAGATGCAGGACCCGTTCGGATCGGCGAACACGGTATTATCAGGATGGGGACAATCATCTATTGCGACGTTATCGCAGGGGACTACTTGCAGACAGGACACCATGCGGTTATCCGGCCGTTCACACAGCTCGGTAACTACTGTTCTGTTTTTCATCATGTCGTACTTGAAGGATTGAGCTCTTTTGGAGACGGAGTACGTCTTATGGTCGGTGTCTACGTTCCTTCCCGGACTACTATAGGGAATCACGTGTTTGTAGGCCCGGGTACGATGTTCCTGAACGATAAATATCCATGCAGAAGCGAGGCGCCGGAGACGCCGAGAGGACCTACAATTGAAGATGATGTAGTCATAGGCGGAGGATGCACGATTGGACCCGGCATTCGCATAGGCCGCGGTAGTTTTATTGCTGCTGGAACACTGGTTATGAAAGATGTCCCTGAAAAATCGCTTGTGTACGGGACGCCGATGCAGTACCGGCCCCTTCCTCCCCATCTCGATCGGCCGAATGATCGCGGGATGACCGAGGCTGCATACGATATCTGGCATCCGGAAATCGATCTTCCGGAGGAGGCGAAATGGTAGCCGCCGCTTCCGGGTTTTCGGTCGTTCACAGGCCAGGCGACGCTGCGCGCAGCCTGACCCATGATGTGATTACCCAGGTAACCGCCCCGATTGATGGTACCGTTGTGCTGGTGGGGGATGAAGAGAAGCTCCTGTGTAT
>JAGLCZ010000246.1 GCA_023145975.1 Candidatus Hydrogenedentota bacterium
TCAAAGCAGCTCTTGGGATAATTCACAATTGCAGCACTGTTTGCAGCATGAGCTATCTCATAAGGACAGCCGACCTTATCCACCTGCTTAATCAGTTTCCTGAACGCCTTAATCTGGTTCTGCGTAAATTTGGGATCCGCCTCGTCAGCGGAAGGGAAATGCGTAAAGATACCTTGTATATCGAGCGGGGTAAGCCTACTGACAAACTGAATCATTTCCATGGCTTCTTCCAGGGCTACACCCTGACGCCCCATGCCCGTATCTATCTTACAATGTATCGGTGCTACACGGTTTGCCCCATGGGCCAGCGCACTAATTTCCTGTGCTATCTCCTTATTCACGACGGTAAGGATCAACTGGTATTCCAAAAAAAGGGGCAATTCCTTTTTGTTGGGACTTACCATAACCAGGATAGGCGTTTTTATCCCGTTCTCACGCAGATCGATGCCTTCCTGTACCGTGGCAACTGCCAGCATATTTACATCGAGCTGAAGTGCCGCATGGGCGAGAGGAATCAATCCGTGTCCATAGGCATTGGCTTTCAATACAGGTATCAGCTTTGCACCGCCGGACAAACCCTGCACCCGTTGAAGATTGAATCTATACGCGTCAAGATCGATAATTGCACGCGACGGATAACTTGCGTTCATACTGCTTCCTCTTAGCTTACATCTGATGAAGTTTCAACGCATTCCAATTAACCCAGGCAAATTGTATTCCAGAATAAATAGTATAAGCCGCCACTAGAATAATACCGCCCAGAGAAGAATACTGAAGTACTGCTTTTAGAAATAGCGCATTGCCGGAAATCATTGGCTCCAGGAACGGGACAACCAGTGCAACCCGTAACAGGATGACCGCTGCGAGGATGACAAACACGTAGGTCATCTGGATGGCTGTTTTAGCTTTACCATAAATATTTGCAGGTAAAACGACTCCTTCAGACGCAGCCAGAGAACGTGCTCCCGTAATCAGGAATTCCCGTGCCAATATTGCAATAACCGTCCAGCCGGGAATATATAAATCGGGGATATGCATTAACATGATAAACCCTGCCAGCATCAATATCTTATCGGCAATGGGATCGAGCAGCTTCCCGAAATTAGTAACGAGATTCTGCTCCCGTGCAATCTTGCCGTCATAATAGTCTGTGATGGCGGCAATGGTAAACATCGCATAGGCGGCAAGGTAGCAGATGACGTTATCGAACGACATCAACAATACAAATACAGCGGCAAGGACGCACCGCCCCAGTGTTAACATGTTTGGCAGATTCATCGAAGTATTATTTCACCACATCTTTCTTCTGTTTTGAAATATCTGAAGCCTACAATCCGTTATGGATACCTCTCCTTCTCTAACACCTATCCTATCTTATTTATTCGTCGACAATGACGCGCACCGCCGTCGAACGGAGTATCGAGCCAGACCTTTATAAATTCTGTACATTGATCCAGGGTCAGAATTCGCTGCCCAAGACAAAGCACGTTCGCATCATTGTGTTCACGGGACAAACGCGCCATCTCCAATGTGGCGCACGTGGCAGCGCGTATACCCCGATGCTTGTTGGCTGCCATACCGATACCAATACCGGTACCGCAAAGTAAAACTCCCAACCCGGCACGATTCTCTATTATCGCTTTTGCGAGGACAGCTGCAAAATCAGGATAATCCACCGACTCCGGTCCGTTGGTACCACAATCCAGAACCGTGTGACCCAGAGATTCAATATAGTGCTGCATTGCAGGCTTATAAGGTGTTTCCCCTTCATAGCCCGCATGGTCGGAACCCAATGCAATAATCATGTCATAACTGTCCTTATCTTTTCCGGGGAGAATACCCCTGCTTCCCGAATCATTTCAAG
>JAGLCZ010000247.1 GCA_023145975.1 Candidatus Hydrogenedentota bacterium
CGCATTACCAAACTTGTCCGGTAAAGAGTCGGCTAATAAGCCCGGTAAACCGTGGAAAGCGGCTTGCGACAAAGCCGTAAAAGAGTGTGTCTGACTGCTAAGGGGCATCATAAGCGGAGCAACTTCAATACCGCTATCTGCAAAAACAGGATCGTATTGGAACGAGGCAACCTGCTGTTTTTTTTCAAGAATCACGGCGCCAATGGTCGTACCCCAAAGCCTTACTTCTGCAATTGTACTCATTGTTCATCTCCCCATTTCCACGGGTTATTTATCTGTGCTTCTTTCTTGCGTCTGGCACGTTTGGGCGGTTTGTTCCCGGATTGCAGCATATCCATTGGCGAAACAACTAATTCGGGGATAAGCTGGTTCAAGCGATCGGCTAACCCCAACACCTGAAGCAAACGGATCAGCGTGGTCAACTGCGTATCACAACCACTTTCGATTCGCTCAATAGTGCGTTTGCTCACGCCTGCCTGCCCGGCAAGCTCCTCTTGTGTGATACCGCTTTTCATGCGATATCCGGCAAGCCTCCCCGTCAATTCTTCCACAACCGCTTGAGGGCTTGTCTGTTTGTCAATACTCATATCAGACTCCTTTCGGCTTCTTTTCTCCCTGTACCGTACTGTACCACAAAAAACATTAGAAATCAAAAAATACCGTAATATATTACGATATAAAAGAGAAAATACTATTTATATCGTAATATACTACGATATAAAATATACACAGTGCTCTTGTTTTATTGTCTGATTTTCGGGCGGACACACAGGTCCGCCCCTACCAATCCCATATCCCTGTTATTGCAACTGCACCAAAGTTTTGGAGACAACCCAAAATCATGCCGGTAATGTGTGAATAGATATTCCATTAAAATGCGTGCTATACTCCCAAGTATACTTATTTTTTCCCCCTATGGCATCACCGATAAAGGTCGTATTGAAACTATGAATAATATTCTGTACATTATCGCGGCACTTCTTCTCGCAGCAGCCCCTGTTGCTTTTGCCCAAACTTACGATCTGAGCTTAGATAATGGTGTGATCCATATCGGTGTGGAAACAGACGAATATGGCGGGGCGATTTCCTATCTGTCCCTATCCGGTGAAACACGAAACTTGATCAACAATCATGATCGTGGTCGCCAGATTCAGCAATCCTACTATGCAGGTCAAGGTCTCGATCGTACCGCTGAAGGGCAGCATCCTTCCTGGTCGCCCTGGACCTGGAACCCGATTCAGGTAGGGGATGCGTATGAAAATTCCTCCCAGGTTATGGAAGCCAATAAGCAAGGAAATGAAATCTACGTCAAGACGCAGCCCTTGCTCTGGGACATGAATAATGAACTTGCTGAGTGCTATTTCGAAACGTGGATCACATTAGATAAAAGTACTGCCCATGTGCATAATAAAATAACGATCTTTCGTACAGACGATTTGTGGACAACGGTCGCGAATCGCCACCAGGAAATGCCTGCACTCTATTCCATTGCCGATCTGCATCGTATTTTCGCCTACGAAGGAAACGACCCTTTTACCAAAGCCGCGTTACGGGAGATCACGGGCAGTCAGCCGCCCTCATGGGAACATTGGGGTCAGAGTTTACCCACCGAGAAATGGGCAGCACTGGTTGACAATACATTGTGGGGTATAGGCGTATACAATGGGGACGCAGACTTATTTGCCGGAGGACTTAATGGAATGCCGGGGGGTGGGGAATTTGACGCTTTCGCAGGATATATAACTCCTATAGGCATCGAAGCACTTGACAAGGACACGATCCTCGAATATGAATATGACATCATTGTAGATGAACTGGATAATATACGGGCGTTCGTCTACAACGCTGAAGGATTCCCCGATTACGATGGCGACGGACTTAGCTATGAGCAAGAAACGGATGACCTGAACCTGTTTCTTCCGGGAATTCAAAATCCTTTTAATCCGTCTGAAGATGACAGTACCGGCGATAACGGCAACGCTACCCCGGATAGTATTCCCGATGGACAGAATGACTGGGACGGAGATGGTATGAGCAATGCCGACGAATTTCAACAGGGCTTTGATCCTGTTTATCCCGGGAATTTCGCGCCCTGGACTGATTCCGACGGAGATGGGATAAGCAATCTGCATGAGCTCGAAGATCTGGATAGTATAACCCCGGGTATCCAAAACCCCTTCAATATGGATATTGCAGATTCAACCAGCGACAATGGTAATCCCAATCCTGACGGTATCCCCGACGGAAGAAATGACTGGGACGGGGACGGCATGACGAATGCCGACGAGTTTGACTGGGGATTTGATCCCACAAACCCGATGGACTTTGGTAATGTTCCTGTGGCGTCCCCCATCGCCCAAGCTATATTGGCTGCCCTGATAATTGGGCTTAGCTGTTTGGTAATTATACGCCTTGGTACAACGGACAGGCACGCTGAATAAACGGGTTACTATCCAGGAATAAGAAGGGAAATATACCGTATAAAACAACTCTT
>JAGLCZ010000248.1 GCA_023145975.1 Candidatus Hydrogenedentota bacterium
GTAGTACGTCATCAATATAAAATTTCAGGGAATCAGCCCCTGCTTCCGAAGATACCCGCGCCCAGAATTCCAGCGTACCGGGCACATCTACCGCCGTTTCCAACCAGGATTCCTGACCATGTGCAACAAGGCCGCTTTGTGCGGCATCTACAGTATCATTAGATTCTACACTCTGCCCAAACCAGGGTACATCCCCGCCTGTGGTCCACGACAACTCACAATTATCTACGGAATCGCACAAAGGAAGCGTAAGCTCTAATGTCACTTCGCGACTACGAACAACACTCGTGTCGATATTCGTAAATGCAATCTCATCAGTATATAGACCATCAGGCAACGTAATGGCGTCGCCGCCGAAACTGACCACCACTTCCACTGTATCTCCGACAACAATCGTACCACTCGCAGGGGTTGCTGTCAACCAGGTTCCAGCAAAAGATGCCGTCCAATTCAATGGAATATCACCTGTATTTGAAAGGGTATAAGTCTTGGATTCCGGTGTGAAAGGTCCCCCCGCCAGCCCGGTCGCCTCATAGAAATCACGGGGTGTAACTGCAAGGGCTTCCAAAAAGGCGGAACCACTCAAAGTTACTTCAACTTCCGGCTCATCAATATCCGTACTGCCTATGGTTACTGAACCTTCATGCATTTCCGCTGTATTTGGCGCATAAACAACATCAAAGGAGAAGGAGGCTCCGGAAGATAATGTCGTCGGTAAGGCAGGCGCATTATCAACTCAAAAATTCTGGAGTAAATAAGCAATGGCATTATGGAATAACAACGGAACGTCGCCGCCGTATCCTCCATCGTCAAAAGCAAGCATATTGATCCCTACAACATTGTAATTCATCACCGCCACCAGCGGGAGCCCATCATCCCAATCCGCAACCCATAACGTACCGGGATTCAATACAACATTTGTATGTATATCATCAGTCAAGGAGCTTATCCCCTCCATGATCGGATTAGTGTCGTCATAAACTCCGAGGGTACCTGCCGCGAATTCAAACGTGCCATGAGCGAAGGGTCCGTACTCTTCTGTCACAAAACGTCCGGCAAGTTCGTGCGATGCGCTAATAACAAAAGAACCCATAGCCTCAACGACAAGACCACCGCCATCCACATAATCTGCCAATACATTGCCAGTCAATAAGGAATCCATAAATGGCAATTTGGACATAACAATGACAACATCATAGCCGCCCAGAAGTGTTATATCCGGAAGAACTGCTCCTGCATTCAGATAATCCACTTGTGCCATATCCGGAAATGCTGCCAAAGCCGTACGCAATACAGTCGGATTCGATCCACCATCCATGAAAAGTACTTTTAAGCCTGCAGCGGCTTGGGATTTAACCGTGGGCAACGGTTCAAGATTAAGTAACTCTATCGTAGCAATCGTCAGATCTTTTGCTACATCGCTGTTGGTTACTGTAATCTGTTCGGTACGCAAAGCACCTATATTAACAGGATCAAAAGGCATATCAAGATCATCAGCGGGCACAATGGTATCTGTTACCGCTATCTCGCCGGGGCGATATTCAACCGTCAAGGACACATCGCGCGTATAAGTAAATGCAGTAGCTGTATTGGTAAACTGCACGGTTGAAGTATAATCACCTGCCGGCAGCAAGTTTGCATCCGCTGCCCAAATCACGGTCACATCAATGGAAGCACCTGCGGCAAGCGTACCTGCAGAAGCAGTAAAAGTAACCCAGGTATCGCCAGCTGCTGCAGTCCAATCCAAAGGAACATCGCTAACGTTGGTCAAGGTGTAGATATGTTCTTCCGGTGTAAATGGACCGCCTTCATGTCCTGTACCCGAAACAACCGAATCCGGCGTTACAACCAAACCGTCCGGATGCACGGTAATATCCAGTTGATATAAATTCTCATCGGAATCATTCCAAGCGGTAAGGGAAACCGTATAAACACCCGGCGCAGTAAATGTATGTACCGGTTCCCAGTCGTAACTTTCTGTACTATCTCCAAAATCCCAGTGAACGCCGTCTGTGTATTCTGAAAGATTCGTGAAAATTACGTCAAGGGGAGAAACTCCAATTATTGGAGTAGCTTCAAAATAGGCATACACTTCCTTGGCACAGTCGTTATATGCCTGCTGACAAGTAGCATCCCATTCCCCATAACAGCAGTATGGATCCTCATCTATTACCTGCAGGTAGCAGGGGCTGTCGGACGGATAGGGTGCCGGCGCGGCGCAGATCGGATCAGGCTCGCCCTCGCCTTCCCCTTCGCCCTCAGGCTCGCCTTCCCCTTCAGCACTAAGCACAGGTGTAAGACACCAGGCTACCAACGTGCCCACATCGCCCGGCACATTATCACTGACAGTCAATACCCAATCGGATGCCATATCCTGTCCATTAAAAACATAAAGGGCTTCGTTTGGAATATAACTGGGCGGAGAAGTTAAATTACCTTCGCACATATCCTCAATAGCACCGCCAATTCCGTCATCATCAAGAGTAATGGAGTAATCATTGCGGGCACAACCGGTACCCTCGCCGCCACTGTAGCCCGGACGATCTATAAGGGTTGTGGTAATACCAGAATTAACATGCTCCAAGGTAACAGTAAGATCGCCTACCCACGTATGCCTTATTTCCAAACTTACATCCAAATCGGTAATGGCACCGATTTCAGTAAATGCTGCCGTATCACTGATGCCCACCGGATCATCATCCGGAACCGGGATCACAGGAACGACACAATCTCCTTCAAGTGTACTAAAAGTAACACACCACGACAGCAGCGTACCCACACCCCCACCAGCATGATCACTGACTGTAATCGTCCAATCGGACGCTTTATCCAGACCATCAAAAGCAGCGAGACGTTCGACAGGCGTGTAATTGGGCAGGGAGGTCAAATTATCTACACACCTATCTGCAATAGCACCGCCAGTACCCTCATCGTCCAATACGATAGCATAGTTATCGCCCGTGCAAGACGATGTATCAATCAAGGTTATAACCGTACCCGAATCTACATGTTCCAGTGTTACAGCAAGATGACCTACACGAATATGCTCTATGTTAAGGGTGACATCCACATCGGTAATAATTCCGGCATCAAAAACTGTAATGGTGTCACTAACGCCCACCGGATCGTTATCAGGAATAGGAAGCGCAGGAAGGCTGCAATCATCGCGAACGGTAAAAGTAACACACCACGATACCAAGGTGCCTACATTGCCAGCGTTATTATCGCTGACAGTCAACACCCAATCGGATGCCATATTCAACCCGGCAAAAATAGAAAGCGGATTATTAGGCGTATAACCGGGAGGAGAAAGCAAGTCGGCAACACACATGTCTTCAATAGCACCGCCAGTACCCGCATCGTCCAGCACAATAGCATAGTTAGCCTGATCACATCCGGCACCGCTGTCTATATAACCGGGGCGATCTATAAGAACTGCCGTAACCCCCGAATTCACATGCTCTAGCATCACCACAAGATCACCCACAGAAGGGTGATCTATAGCAAGCTCTACATTCATGTCCGCAATAATACCAATATCCGTAATAGTAAGCGTATCACCGACGCCCACAGGATCGTCATCAGGAATTGGAAGTGCAGGAACACTACACTCATCACGAACAGAGAAGGTGACACACCAGGAATTGAGAGTACCTGTATCGCCACCAGCATTATCACTGACGGTAAGTACCCAGTCCGATGCCTTATTCAAGCCATCAAAGGCGGAAAGAAATCCATTTGGCGTATAATTAGGCGGCGAAGTTAAATCGTCTTCACACATATCTTCAATAGCGCCCCCCGCCCCCTCATCATCCAAGACAATAGCAGCATAGTTATCCTGCCCGCAACCGAATCCGCTGCCTCCTGTGTAACCTGGTCTATCTATCAAAACTACGGTAGTCCCGGAATCCATATGATCTAAGGTCACCACAAGATCGCCTACAAAGGAGTGTTCTATATTGAGATGCACGTTCATATCTGCAATAATGCCAGCGTCGGAAATACTAAGCGTATCACTGACACCTATTGGATCGTTGTCAGGAATAGGCACGGAGGGAAGACTGCAATCATCACGAACAGCAACAGCAACACACCACGACAATAGGGTGCCTGTGTTACCTGCGTTATTATCACTGACGGTAAGTGTCCAATCGGAAGCACTGTCCAAGCCGTTAAAAACATCAAGAGCATCATTCGGCATATAACCCGGGGGGGAAAGCAAGTCGGCTGTACATATATCTTCAATGGCACCCCCGGTACCCGCATCATCCAAGATGATCTTATAATTCGCCTGATCACACCCCAAGCCACTATCTATATAGCCGGGACGATCAATGAGAACTGCCGTAACCCCCGAATTCA
>JAGLCZ010000249.1 GCA_023145975.1 Candidatus Hydrogenedentota bacterium
ATAACGGAAGATCATAGTTGGGTTGATGAGCAAGTGAAAAAAGGGAAGATGACACAGGCTGAGGCTGAAAAAGACAAACGTAGAAACCTGTTGACCCGCAGTGTCGGGACCCACCCAAAGATTGAGGTGGACACCTATCAATGGCGCACAGAGCCAGACGACCAATTGCTGCTGTGTTCGGACGGTTTGATAAATATGGTACCGGACGGAACCATTATCCAGGAACTTGCCAAACCAGTAATGGTACAGGACAAAGCAGCATCTCTCGTAGATCTCGCCAATGCAAACGGTGGACGTGATAACATCACGGTTGTGCTCGCTTCCATCAACCCCAACAAAAAGAAACTGCAGCGTATGAAGCGGCAGGCTTGGTTTCAAAAAAATCAGGCTATGCTGAAAAACAGAGCATTACTTGGGCTATACGGCTTAGTCTGCCTATTTCTGGGCTATATTCTCGGTATTGTATTGCCTTTTTAGATAAACGGAATAACGGCACTTTGAAAGTCAATTTGCAATAATAATCAGCAGGCGACTTTTGAAGGCGTTTTCGTGTATAATCTCGTCTACTGTATGTGATCTGCATACAACTACAACCAAACAGGAGGAAGTGAAAGATGTGTGTAACTCCGAAGCAATATGGCTTTTGGAAGAACTGGACTGGTAACCTGAAATTCATTTGTATAGTCGCTATTGTAACTGCATTTGCGGTGCAGGCAACAGCAGAACTGACTCAAGTACAAGTTGGCGGTCATATCCGCATACGCGGTCGATATTACGGAAATAATTGGCAGCACGGACGCGCCGCCCGAATTCCCAACGACCAGTTAATGGGTCGCCCCATCGGTTATCGTGGCACCCAGTCCCTTTTCAAATGGGACAGCAGGGGCAGCGATTGGACTCGCTATGAATCTGCCGTTTTGCTGAATGTTAAAGCAAATTTTACGGAAGATGTGTCCGCTTTTATCGAATTATATGACTTCCATATTTGGGGAGAAGAGTTTCGTTCGAACTATTTAACAGGTGCCGATTCCCGTCATCAAAGTGTGGGAGATGTTCTCCTTCACCAGGGATATATTGAAATGCGCAAACTTTTTGACCAACCGCTGCGCTTGCGTATCGGTAGGCAGGAACTATTTTTTGGAAAAGGCTTTTTGGTATCCAACCTCATTGTACCTAGCCAATTTATTTCCTTTGATGCGTTGCGCCTCACCTATGCTGTAGATAATCTTGTTGTGGATGCATTTGCTTCAAAACTTAATGAAAATAACCCCGGTGACGACGACGATGTTGATTTTTACGGGGTATACGGCACCTATAGCGGCTTTGCACCTTTGAACATTTCTGCATACTATTTCTATCTGCACGATCAGTCTGAAATTGCACGTGCAGAAAACACGCAATTGGGACGCTGGATAAATGACTGGCGTGGTTATGATTATTCCACGACACAGTTTCATACCGTCGGCACGCGCTTATTCGGGAAGTATGAAGGATTTGATTACGACTTAGAGGTTGCCTATCAGTTTGGTAAGGCTTCTCATCTTGGTTCTTTATTCAAAAATACAGGAAGCAATTTTGGGGATACGGATGCCAGATATGACAACTGGGCCATCGATGCCAAATTGGGTTACACCTTCCGCGACACCATGTGGCAGCCACGGATTTATATGCAAGGCGTATTGCTTCAGGGTGAGGACAATCGTGATATTTCCTTTGGTGAATGGTTAAATCCCTTCCGCAAGCCGGAGGCCAGTGTTTCTTTTAATCGCTTGTTTACCCATCTCAACTATGCGCCGACAGTCAATGATAACAGTTGGCTTTCTAATTTCTATCAGGCAAGTGCAGGTGTTGAAATTCAACCCACTGCTAAAATACGTATGCATTTTCACGTAGCCTACGATTGGGTATGTGCTCCCTTTGCTTCCCCGAGAACAATTGGGTTTGCCGGTCGTCGTATTCCCATTGCTCCGTCATTGGGTTTCTGGACGGACGATACGAGCAATGATGTTGGCTGGGAAATTGCCGCATGGATGAAGTATCACTACTCAGAAGATCTTTGGTTCATGCTGTACGGCAACTACCTGTGGCCCAAAGAAGCACTGACCCGAGGCTCTTTCATGCATTTCAACGGTACCGAATTCAGTGGTGGTTCCGGTGATTCTGAATCGTGCTATCTTGTCTGGATGGCTGTACTGAAATTCTAGCGAAGATAAAGACTAAAAAAATAAGGCCTGACGGGAATTCCTGTCAGGCCTTTTCTTTTAAACTCATGAGACGAACTACAGCAAACCGATCTGCCGAAGGCCGTCAATCCCTTCCTGCACTTCTTCCGCCGAACGTTGTAGGGCAGACTGTTCTTCCTTCGAAAGATCCAGTTCCAGAATTTTTTCTACTCCATTGGCACCAAGAACACAAGGCACTCCAACATAAATGTTCTTCAGGCCGTATTCTCCTTGAAGCAATGCTGCACAAGGTAATAACTGCCGCTCGTTTCGGAGTATAGCCTGAGCCATTCGTGCAGCACCCGCTGCAGGCGCGTAATAA
The DNA here is from genome assembly GCA_023145975.1 of Candidatus Hydrogenedentota bacterium. Lineage (GTDB taxonomy): Bacteria > Hydrogenedentota > Hydrogenedentia > Hydrogenedentales > CAITNO01 > SLFT01. The sequence goes on from JAGLCZ010000249.1 coordinate 2,545, forward strand.
GCACTACCCGTTTTAAGTAAACTCACAATCTCGCCTCCCCCTGCCCGGGTACGCGCTATAATAGCATCAATTCGAGCCTGCGAAAGTAACTGGGTAATGGGGATGCCCGATACCGTTGTATAATGAGGCAATGGCACCATCGTATCTCCATGAGAACCAAGCACCATAGTGTCCACATTTTTCATGCTCACATTGAGTTCCATAGCCACAAAAGAACGCATACGTGCACTGTCTAAACAACCTGCCATACCGACTACACGATTGGCTGAAAATCCCAACTTCGTATATGCCAGATACACCATTACATCAAGGGGATTCGTAACCAGAATGACTACAGAATCCGGCGCATAGCGGGCTATCTGTTCACATATTCCAGATATGATAGTACCATTCTTTTCCAACAAATCAAGGCGCGTCATTCCGGGCTTGCGCGGCAAACCAGCGGTTACAATAACCACATCAGCACCTTCTATATCTTTATATTCATTGGTGCCGATACAGGTAGCCCCATAGTTTCGTATGGGACCGGCTTCTGTCATATCCAGTGCTTTTCCCTGGGGAAGTCCCTCAACGATATCCGTCAGGACAACATTCCCCAGTTCCATTTCAAGGCAATACTGTGCAGCAGTAGCACCGACATTACCAGCGCCAATACATGCAATCTTAGGCATGTAGGATGATTTCATTGTTTATACTCCATTTATCAGGGGGCGATTACAGGTTGAGTCCAAGCCATTTCATAGTCGCCCTCTTTGAATGGATTGGGATGCAGTTTAGTGGAAGTAACTTTTGCACGCACATACATTTCGTCTCCCTTAAACACATACGAGGGAGAAGTACCCGAAGTCTCAGCAAGGAGTACACCAACCTCGTCGCTGTACTTCCGTGACGCACGGGGTTTGACGTCGCCATTCTCATCGAGTACCGGTTCGGACACCGTACTGAACCCTTTGGGTGTTCCAAAAAACTGCGTAGTATACGTAATACCCGGTTCCACCTTTATGACAAAAGAAAGCCCCGAAGCATTACGCTGAATATCGTCTAATAAAATACCAGTAGATACGTAAAAAGATCCCTTCTCCATCGCATCCAGCAATGCAACTACAGTCAATTTTGCAGCCTTTACCATCACCCATCCCCGTCCTGGATTCGCCCCTTTACCCATTTGCTTATAATTGTGGGCATCATCGGTACCGACACCATATAAAATATATGCAGGGTCCTTTTGTAAACGAAGGGACAAAACGATGTCCCAGAACTTATCGGTTGACGGATAGCCCTTACCCTCATGTCCCCAATTTTTTACACTCGGATGCCCGTTATACACTTCAAAATATCGCAACGGATCCATAGCCACAGCTTCTTCCGCTGTGATGGCATCTGAAAAGTTTGGATGATTGAGTATGCTTATCATGGGCTGTCTGTATTTTTCCGACTGCGATGCCACAGATTGCATATACTGACTTGCAAGGGCTACCTTATCTCCTTTTGCCAGACCACCGGTACGATCTACTACATTGATCCCGCCAACATGGGGGTTGCCGCCCAATGTAGTGATTTCCTCGCCTTGGATAAGAAGGAATTTCCCTGCCTCTTCAAAATAGGCTTTAAGTTCTTCAAAGGTCTTAAGGCGCATACGCTTCCGACCCAACTGGTCCTGTTCCTCTACCCAATCGTCGCCAAACATCTTTCGAATTGTAGCTACACATTCGGGTGATAAATTTTTATCTTCCATGATGGGTTTGAAAGAATCACCTTCCAGAAGGATGTTATGGTCTGTATAACAGATAAAATCCCAACCATGATCCTTATACCAAGCTGTAACCTGTTCAGGAGAGACATCCCCATCACTCCAGAAGGAATGTTTATGCAGCCCTCCCTTATACCATTCGTCAGCACAAGCAATGGTAGTCAATAAAGCGGCAACTAAAAGCACCTGTACA
>JAGLCZ010000025.1 GCA_023145975.1 Candidatus Hydrogenedentota bacterium
ACTTCAATTTTTGGTTTCACATCACGGTCTCTGCCTGTGGCTTTGTTGCGAAGCCATACCTTCCAAACCAACGATTGACCCGGGTCAGCGTTGAAATACAAAAAGTAGGCGCATTTTTCCCAATCGCCATCAGTAAACCAACGGTCCTCGCTTGAAAAAGGATCGTCTCCGGACATTTTCGAGATACTGAAAGAAAATGAATAGAAGTGTTCATCAGGAAGATAGAAATCCAGTACATAATTTCCCGGTTCCTTTACATCAACCCAGCTGCCGCTGATAGTTTCACCGGTTCTTAAATCAACAACGCTCATGATATTCAACAGACAGTAGGGCTTCTTAGTCTGAAAGGTATCCACTTTCCAGTCCCACTTTAATACTTCTTTCCCATCTTCCTTACGAAGGATAATGTACCCTGCAGCATCATCTGCCAGGAATGTTGCCTGTATATTGTCCAGACGCAATTTTCCTTCATCGGGGCGATAGGTGACCCCATTCAGCATGGTTGAGAAAGACACTCCCGGAGGATACTTATCATGCTTCTTTACACCGGGACGGGCACCGCTGTCACCAGAAGCGACACCGGTATTTCCTGCTGCCGCCGAAGAACTTCCTGTTACAACGTCACCTACATCACGTGCTGCTTTTTTCACGATGCTCAAAGGACCTGCCATTGCCATCGGTGCCAAAATCAGCGCAAACACCAGGATTCCTGCAAAAAATTTCGAATACATACTTTCCCTTTCTATGTCTTTTTAAGACGTTCATACCCGCTGTCGCTTCCTAAAAAATCGTATAAACAACAACAACCCACAACAACAAAACAAAGCTATTCCTTAAGACCAAGTATACTACGCTACTCCCCTGTAATAATGCAATTTTTAGAGGGTAAACTCCAATGAAATCCACAAGGAAACAAAAGTAACAAATACTATATATAATCTTGACAAAAAGATTTCCCTATGGTACAGTTAGGTCATAGATACTATACGGAAAGAACATCCTATAAATACTGATGTGCCAATACCTACAAGGAATCATACAATGAAATGGCTATTGATAGCGGCTATGGTGGGCGGTGTAATGTTCACTGCAACCGGGAATGACTTTCTGAATGACTACCCGGAACAGGACTATTCCATAACCAGTAACCATAAAGTGGTTGAAGTAGAATGCGGCGATTTTTTTGATCCCCCCACTTTAACCGCATGGGATGCCTGTGACGGTGAGATCACCGAGGATATCATTACAGGCGGTGACTTTGTACTTACCGATCTCGTCGGTGAATATGTCATCACCTACAATGTATTTGACTCTGCCGAAAATCCCTCTGAAGAAGCCACCCGCACGGTACAGGTTATTGACACAAGTCCCCCACTCATCACCCTCTTTGGAGAGAACCCGGCTCTGGCTGCACTAGGCGAAGCCTATACTGACAGCGGTGCAAATGCTTTTGACGCCTGCGACGGTGATCTGACGGAACGTATGCTGCTGGACAACACGGTAGATGTCACTGTTATCGGACAATACACCATCACCTACAATGTTGAAGATGCTGCAGGAAATGCTGCCTCGGAAGCCATACGACGGGTTCACGTAAGTGATGATATGCCTGATGCAAGTCCACTTTCTGATATTGTGTTGTTGGAAGGTATGTACTACGAATGGGACGGGAATGTCGAAAATGAGTCCGATGTAAACGATTTTCAATGGTACCGTCACAACGGC
>JAGLCZ010000250.1 GCA_023145975.1 Candidatus Hydrogenedentota bacterium
GTTTTTAGGGGACGAGATACGAGTCGCATAAAATACAGTCATCCATGAGAGGTATGCAATCCCTTCCAGGCAAGCTGTTTCCCAGGCGAATCCTATGTATTCGTGGAGCACGCTATGCCCGCATCTCCTGCGTCGATGAGAGAAACCGGGATGACAGACCAAAGCAGGAGACACACAGGTCCGCCCCTACAAAATAAATGGTTAGTTACCATTACCGGCACGAAGCAGCTTCGCCCTCTCACTCCGTTCGGCCTTCCTCCGGGCGGCACGGACCGAAACTACTTCATCTGCATTACTTGCCTGTCACCGGAACTGCGAGGACACGAAAGCCCAGGTCGTAGATCCGGACGACGGGCGAAAAGCTGAAACGAAATGCCGACCGGCAGCCCTGAGAATCGTTGAACCAACTGCCACCACGAATCACACGGCCCGAAGCCGAATCAACGCCGGTAGGATCGACCTCTGCGCTTCCGGGATAATCGCCGTACCCGTCCTGACACCACTCCCACACGTTACCGCTCATATCGTAAAGACCCCACGGGTTCGGGCGTTTTTCGCCTACAGGATGGGGCTTATTACCGCTGTTGTCAGCATACCAGCCGTAATCATTTATCTGCATTCCACTCAAATCATCGCCCCAATAAAAGCGTGTGCTTGTTCCCGCACGGCACGCATACTCCCATTCCGCTTCCGTAGAAAGACGGAATGTATCTTTACTACTTGCATTCAATCTCTTAATAAACTCCTGGCAATCATTCCAGGATACCTGTTCAACAGGACAGTTGGGAATCGTTTCTTTTTCCAGCCATAGAAAACCACTTCCCTTTTGATGCCAACTGGGATTTTCTCCCATCACCTGCTGCCACTGTGCTTGCGTCACTTCATACTTCCCCATCCAGAAACCCTGACTAATGGTAACACCATGCTGGATTTCATCCTTATCACGATCTTTTTCGCTGCCCGGGCTGCCCATCATAAACTCTCCCGGCGGAATCCAACAGAAATCTATGCCAGCAAAGGTGCGCTCTTCGACCGCCGGTAGTTTCAGCATACGTTTAGGAGGCGTTCCTGTTCGCTTCAAAACTATTTTGTCTCGCAATTCAACCACATGGTCTGCACGCATCCACGAATCCATACCCGTGCGCCATACTTCGGTATCAGCGGCAATATGCAACAGCATTTCTGATTCACTTAC
>JAGLCZ010000251.1 GCA_023145975.1 Candidatus Hydrogenedentota bacterium
GATTCCATACCTGAATTTCTCCTGTGGGTTGGGGTTAATACGAGACGGATTTATCCTAACAGAGGAATGAATGCTTAGTCAAAATATGAAAAGAAGGATGCCGGAGTATTTCCTACATGGGGGATCTGCCGGTGAGAGAATGTGAAAATGAAGATCTTTCTCTCTATCTTTTGCCTCGAAATGCACGGTTGGCAGGAGTTCATGCTCTAATCGAATGAAATATAGTAGGTTAATCAGGTCGACATTGGGGTTGAGTACGCTTTCCCAGCGACAAAGTCGATCCACTATGCGGCAAAGTCGATCCACTATGAGGCAAAGTCGATCCACTATGAGGCAAAGTCGATCCACTATGCGACAAAGTAATTTTTCCGAAAAGTGCGAACAGGAGGTACAGGCTCATAGCGCGTACCGATACCCTCAGCGGGGAAAAGAGGAATCCCGCCCGGCTTTCCTTGTAAAATGGAAATCGCTGACCTATAGGATCAGGCAATTGATATGAATAGACGGGATTTTATTAAAGGGACGTGTGCCTTGGGAACGGTTGCCCATTTTAAGGAAAACTCGCCGACCGGTTCCGTATTCGGGTGATGATTAACAGGATATTTCAGAATATGTACAAATATAGACATGACAGCAGCGCAACAAGAAGGATACATTGATGAAGCAAAATATAACCCGTAGAGATTTTGGACGCCGTTCACTGGCGGCGACAGCGGCTGCCTTACCCATGATTGTGCCGTCATCTGTGTTGGGGCTGGCAGGAACGGTTGCGCCCAGTAACCGGGTCGTTATTGGATGTATTGGCGTAGGAAACCGGGCGCGTTATCTTTTGGAATCTGCGTTGCAAAATAAGGGAGCCCAGGTGGTGGCGGTGTGCGATGTGAAGACGGACTGTCGTGATAAGGCTCAAGGGATGGTTAACAGTTGTTATGCGAATCAGAATTGTTCGGCTTACATCGAGCATGAAAACGTGGTGGAGAGGGAAGATATTGATGCTTGTATCGTGGGGTCTTGCGATCATTGGCATGCCTTGCATTCCCTTGCGGCGACAAAGACAGGTAAGGGCGTGTATTGTGAGAAGCCGTTGTCCGTAAGCATGGAGCAGAATCAGGTATTGCGTGCTGCAGTACGCAAACACAAAACAGTATTCCAATTGGGTACCCAGCAGCGTTCTGATGAGAAATTTCTACAGGCTTGTGAATTGGTGCGCAATGGGCGTATTGGTGCATTAAAGAAGATTAATGTGTGGTCACCGGCGAGTATTTCCGGCGGACCGACGGAAGAAGTGCCCGTTCCTGCCAACCTGGATTACGAACGGTGGTTGGGACCTGCACCGTCAAAGGCTTATACCAAAGACCGGGACTCCAATGACTGGTGGTGGTTCATAGAAGAGTATGCCCTGGGCTTCATTGCAGGTTGGGGCATCCATCCTCTGGATATCGCGCTATGGGGTGCAGGTGACCTTATGCGCACTCCGGTTGTCGTGGAAGGAACGGGGGTTTTTCCTGCAGAAGGATTATGCAATACTGCCGTCGGTTGGAAGGTAGCCTTGAAGTATGACAGCGGCATCGAAATTGATTTTCGTTCTGATCCTGCCCCAAAGAAGTGGACGGAGCGTTATGGTTTTGATAATAGTCATGGAACCGCTTTTGAAGGTACGGAGGGATGGGTGGCTGTAAATCGCGGGGCTATTACCGCTTCTCGTGAGGGTCTTGCCGGAGACAAAATTAAAACGGACGAAATACGTCTTTACAAAAGCCGTCATCACATGAAAGATTTTATCGAGAGTGTTCGTGATGGCAGCGACCCCATATCGCCTATAGAGGAAGCGGTGGATGGGGATGCCATTTGCCACATGAGCGATATTGCTATCCGCTTAAAACGATCGATACGTTGGGATCCGAAAACGGAACGCTTCGATAATGATGAAGAAGCCAACGCGCGGCTTAGCAGAGTAATTCGCCCGCCTTGGGCAATCTAGGTTTATCTGTCCAGGATAACAGATTTAGCAAGGGGAAAGTATGTCGTCAAGACACTTCTCACTTCAGCCCTTGCACTAATGTAAGCAGAAAATCACGGTTATCGGCACTGA
>JAGLCZ010000252.1 GCA_023145975.1 Candidatus Hydrogenedentota bacterium
AAGGTGAAGGTGAACCCGTTGAAGGCGAAGGCGAATCCGTTGATACTATTGCGGAAGAGTTACTGGAAGAGTTCGAGGCGAGAGATGGCGATAATGACGGTAGTTTGACCCTCGAAGAATCAGGTTTGACAACCGGGCAGTTCTCTGCTCTTGACACGGATAGTAACGGTTCGTTGAGCAGGAATGAACTGATAGCAGCGGCAAGCCCGGATGGTTTGGCTGCGGTGCCTAATGTAGTGGGTTTGAGTCGTGAGGCTGCCCACACTGCAATTCTGAGCGCAGGTTTGAAACCGGGTTCGGGTTCCTTAGCATTTGATGATACGGTTCCTGAGGATCATATTATCAGTCAGTCTCCAGCAGCTGAAATGCGTATCGCACTTAATAGTGGTGTTGATTTGGTGATCTCTGAAGGACCGGAATATCCTGAAGATAAGGGATGCGGCTGTTTCTGTAATAATTCAGAAACGGAAGATACCAAGGCGATGCTTCGGAAGGTCTTTGGCGATTGGTTGCTGATAGGTATAGCAATGCTGGGACTTTATTGCTGGAAATTCGTATAGTTTTATTTTTATTAGTTGTTTATGCCTCCTGCACCCCCGCTTAGGGGCGTGCAGGAGGCTTATGAGTATTAGGATGGTTTGGAATGCTTCGTATTGCTCCCATTGATTGTATTGTATAAGATACAGGTCAGTTCATTGATGAAGTCATGTAAGTTGGAAACTCTATGAAACAAAAAATAAACCGCCGATCTTTTTTGGCAGCAACAAGTGCGGGGTTAGCTGTACCAATGGCTTTTTCGCATACTGCCGGTAGTAATCCAGAGAAGAAAGGTGCTGTTCAGCATGCTGTGAATGAAAAGGAACCCATCATGAGTCAAGACCCTCTTGCTGCACGAATAACACTTGTTCAAATGACAGCAGGTGCGAATATAGCACCTCCAATAGATCGGATGCCGAATTTTTTCGAACAGGCAGCCGATCTAGGTTCCGATTTAGTTGTTTTTCCCGAGTATATTCTTGGTCACCATATAACCCCCGAAGATGATGTGGCGCAGCGTTTTTTTGAACTCGCGCGCAAGCACCATATTAATGCTATTGCTGGCTGTGTTGAACGGCATGGAGAAGATTCGTGGTGTACCAGTGCCTGGGTGGTGAATCGGGAAGGTAAACTTGTCGGGCGTTATCTGAAAAGCCATCCTGCTTCAGGACCTGCACCGCACTGGTGGCCGCCGGTTCCGGGGCAGGACAGCGAAGCGCAGGGTGTACTTGGAAGTCAATTTAAAGTTTTTTATCTGGACTTTGCACCTATTGGCATACTGCAATGTTATGATGGTTATTTTCCTGAAGCATTTGCTTGTACCTCGTATATGGGTGCAGAAATTATTCTTTGGATGAATGGGCGTGCGGGTATGATTGAAGATCCCTATTGTATTACAGCAGCGAACTGCTATGGATGTGTCGTAGGTGGTGTTATCACGGAAGGACACAATACAGGATTTGCAGGTCCGGGTTGTGTAGCACCGATGGGAGACTACTCTGAACCTCCGGAAGAGATGCGTCTGTATCCGCGTATTCGGGAGCGGGGCGATTCCTGTGTTTCCGCTGTTATCAATCTTTCGGAGTTGCGTTGGAAACGTAAACATTTGCGTACCATGCATCAGCGGCGTCCTGATATGTATGGCCTGCTGACTCAGGATGTGAAGATGTGGCAGAATTATCCTGAAAT
>JAGLCZ010000253.1 GCA_023145975.1 Candidatus Hydrogenedentota bacterium
GGTGCATCATCAAGATAAATACGTACGGTATAGTCATTTTCTGCAGACGGCTGTTCCAGTACAAAAGGATGAATGGGACGAGACTCAATATCACGAATTACTACCGTAACCTCTTCCCGAGGCAACGGAACAAGTATATCGTCTACTTCCGCATGGGCACCATCCCAGCGGATATTTTCTATATGATACGTATCACCGGAAATAATGAGCATGTCTTGACCATCTACAAAAAATTCGAAGTGGGCAAAACGAACAGCCGTTTCTTTATGAGATTCCAGTACTTCCTTATAACGCTGCTGCTGTGCAGCGATAATCCCCTCCAGTTCGCATCGGTCCGGCGTACTCTCCAACTGTATCTTTGCGGCTTCGACATCTTTAATGGCATTGGCGGCATTACGCAAAAGTACATCAATACCAAAAAACTTATAGCTAAATTTTGGCGTATTCATAAAATCTGTTTTTACTGCTATCAGATTATTGTATGCTTCCACCAGTGCTGCATGTGTTTGCGAAGTCGGACGTTCCATATAGTCAAAATAGGCAAACAAGGTGTTTACATAACCCATATTCGTACGAATAAGATTATGTGTCATGGCAATTCTGTTCTCAATATCCGCCGCAAGATCCTGATCCGCCATACGTGTTTTGATACTGCTGTACAATTCAATCATCTGTTCCGCACACTGTCGGCCCTGTTCAATGGCGCGCATGGTTTCTTTGCGCCAGGGATCGCACCGCAGATAAATCCGGTGCAGAAATTTCAAATGCTCTTTGCCATTGTCGATAGCAATATACCCTTCAGCAGGAAAAACACCTACGCGCATGTGTAAAAATGAGTTAAACTGCCCATAGGAAATGGGTTCAATGTGCAGCCCATATTTATAGGCAGAAGGGGAAAGCATATAAATTTGTGCCATATCCTCGGCAACATCTACACCAAAATGAATCGCACAAAAATCACGGGTAATCTGTTCCATGGATTCGTCGGGATTCCACATCAACCGGTACAGCACATAACTGTAAACGCCTATGGTGCCCCAGGCATCACGGGACGCACCTGCTAACGCTGCCGCCCCCCGCACATTGGTATTTTCAGATACTAAAAAACTTTGCAGTCCCCGCTGAAAATACTGTCCTGAAAAGGTAGGGAAAATATTTGCTGATCCGCTCTCATAATAATTCATAGTCTCAAAAAAAACAATGGTGTTGTGGGGTGTTTGATTGAAGGTGGCATTATAAGGCTGGTGCCACCACCGATCACCACGGGTAATTTTGGGCATGAGATACAAATTTTCTGTGGGAATATCTTCATTAAATATGGCACGAAACACTTCAGGCTGACAATGTACTTCATGCTCACGCAGTCCCCAGGTAAAATGGAAATACGTCTTATTAAATTCTTCCGAAACTACGTCATGCACTTTGGACACAAAGGTATTAAATCGTTTTATATAGGACCAGTCGCATTCAGGTGCTTCCCGCGTAACATCAAAGGGCAGGTAGCGACCCCAAAATCCTGACACATCATCGTTACACAAAGAAATACCGTCCAACTCCGGCAATGCCTGCAGCAGCCGCCTGTATTCTTCCTGAACACAATCCCAGAAAAGAGGATCACAGGGAGTCGGAGTCGCACCAAATTCTTTCATCAGGGAAGGGTGATAGGTAAAGGCATTGGCAAAAGCATAATATTTCATATGCAATCCATGTGCATAAGCAATCAATTCCCGTGCAGTTTCACGATTTTTAGCATTTTCTGTTGCTTCCGGTTCTGCACCCCAGGGGACCAGATCAAGAATAGTAGGACCGGAAACCCAGTTAAAACTATGGCGCAGAGCAGTCTGCATCTGCTTTTTGGTGCTGCCGCCATAGGCAGTACGCCCCCATGCACCACCCAGACGAATACCCATTGCCGGTTCACGCACAACATTGATATCCGGAATATACCGATTTACTCGTATCCTGTCCCAAATCCAGTACAATCCGTAAACATCGCCAATAATCGATCCCCCGGCTACAACCAGTGTTCGCGAATCCCCTTCGCTCAACGTGTTTATTCTATACCCGTCAGGATTGGAGAACACAGGATCGGACAACTTGAATCTGGAAAAAAGAGCGGCAGTATACGGATTTCGGAGCCCATCTCCCACCACAATGCTATTCCCCATACCTTGTGATGCAGTACCGGAGACAACTTCAAAACTAAGTCCTACGGCCGCACCGGTTCGCTGTAAATCCGCAATGGCAACTGCCACGGCTTCATCATCCCGATGCTTTTCCCCCAACAGAATACGCCATTCCGTATTTGCATGGGCAGTACCTACAATAAACACTAAAATCAACAATAAATATACAGATTTATCCAGTCTCATAACCTGCCCTTTTTAGAATGTAGTCGCAACCTGACGTGCAGCAATATTACCGAATCTTATAAATCAACCCTGCTATAGTATCAATAGTATGCCACGAAGAAGTAATGAATACAACCGCTGAAAATCACCTCTAAAAAAAGAAAATTTGACATTTGATTTCTGTTTACGTATTATTCTGAAAGTGGCACAAGGTCGGATAGACAATCAGACTCTGAGAGCTGCCGTGCTGCAGCACTCCAGGTATCTACCCGGCATTGGCAATCAGGTTTACATAACGGCGGCACATTCGCCCCGTAAACATAAACAGGAGGTTGTATTATATGCTGAATCTTGCTCATTTTCTGGATGTTACTGCAGAAAAATATCCTGATGATACTGCGGTAATTTTTGATGATGTAAAAATGACATGGCAGGAAGTAGCCAATTTTGCCAAACGTGTTGCCAATGTACTGCAGGCCAAAGGAATCGGTCCAGGGGACAAGGTCGCCATGATGATCCCCAACACGCCCCACTTCCCCATTATTTATTATGGTATCCTGCAGACCGGCGCAGTGGTGGTTCCTGTAAATGTTTTATATCAGTATACAGAGATTGGACACTATCTCTCCGATTCCGGTGCCAAACTTTTATTTTCCTTCAAAATGTTTGAGGAAGAAGCACGTAAAGCGTTTCTTGCTGCCGAAAGCTGCAAGGATTTTATTGTGGTTTCTACTCCTACTGATCTGGAAGACCCCATGGTCGGTGAGAATTTCACCAAA